>NZ_JALBWT010000023.1:0-80039 GCF_023845525.1 Sinobaca sp. H24 | reverse complement strand
TGCTTGTTCGAAAAATAATATTCGGAAAAAAAGATAAAATAATTGCTATGACTGAATGTTCATTCATTATGTTTTTTGTTATACTGTAATTACTAAATAACAAAAGAGCGCCAACTGGTTCTTTATATAAAATGAAGAATCACATTTTGAAAGGAGCGATACATCATATGGAAACATTCATCATTGTTAACTGGATTGCGTTTATTCTTGTAACCGCTTACGCGCTATTTCTGTTTGGACAGCTCGTCTACACCCGCTACTCGTATATAAAACTCGGGAAAAAAGCAGAATTTGACCGCAGTACAAAAGAGCGCTGGAATGACATTATGGTCAATGTATTCGGCCAGAAGAAATTATTAAAAGATAAAAAAAGCGGTATTATTCATCTTATGTTTTTCTACGGGTTTCTGCTTGTGCAGTTCAGCGCGATTGATATTATCTGGAAAGGTCTTGCTGTAGGCTCCCATCTGCCGCTTGGACCGCTTTATCCGATATTTACGCTGTTTCAGGAAGCCGTTGTATTAATGATACTTATTGCTGTAGTCTGGGCGTTCCACCGCCGTTACGTGGAGAAAATTGTACGTTTAAAAAGAAACTGGAAAGCAGGGCTCGTGCTGATTTTTATCGGCGGGCTGATGGTATCGAAAATGCTTGCCAAGGGCATGGAGTTTATCTGGCTTGATAAATCGTTAACCGGTTTTGAACCGATGGCATCTGCAATTGCTTTTGTGGCATCTCCACTAGGTGCAGGAGCGGCCGGCCTGTTATTTTACGTGTTCTGGTGGGCTCATCTGCTGTTTCTGCTCACATTCCTCGTGTATGTGCCGCAGTCCAAGCATGCGCATTTAATAGCCGGCCCCGCCAACGTATGGCTTGGCCGCACAGAGCCGGTAGGAAAGCTGGCTTCGATTGATTTTGAAGATGAAACAAAAGAAGAGTTCGGTGTTGGGAAAATTGAAGACTTTAATCAAAAGCAGCTGCTGGATCTGTATGCCTGTGTAGAGTGCGGGCGCTGCACGAATATGTGTCCGGCAACCGGAACAGGCAAAATGCTTTCCCCGATGGATCTGCTTCTTAAAATGCGTGACCATTTAACGGAGAAAGGGGCAGCTGTGACATCACGGTCACCTTGGATGCCGGCCTATGCGTTCAGCGGCACAACAGGAAACCAGCTGGCTGCTCAGAGCCCGGAAGAAGCGATGGATGCTTATCATCCAAGCCTTATCGGCGATGTAATCACAGAAGATGAGATCTGGGCCTGTACGACCTGCCGGAACTGCGAAGACCAGTGCCCGGTGATGAACGAGCATGTTGATAAAATTATTGACCTCCGTCGTTACCTTGTTTTAACAGAAGGTAAGATGGATCCGGATGCCCAGCGTGCTATGACTAACATTGAACGTCAGGGAAATCCATGGGGGATCAACCGCAAGGAGCGCGAGAACTGGCGCGAGACGCGCGAAGATATTGATGTGCCAACGGTAAAAGAAATGAATAAAAAGGGTGAAGAGTTTGAGTACTTGTTCTTTGTAGGCTCCATGGGATCCTATGATAAGAGAAGCCAGAAGATTGCCCAGTCCTTTGCGAAGCTGCTAAACGAAGCAGGCGTCAGCTTTGCCATTCTAGGAAACAAAAAAAAAATTCCGGTGATACACCGCGTCGGATTGGAAATGAATTTTTATTCCAGGAGCTTGCGGCTGCAAATATCAGTGAATTCCAGAAGAACGACATCAAGAAAATCGTCACGATTGATCCGCATGCTTACAATATGTTCAAAAATGAGTATCTGGAATTCGGGCTTGAAGATGTAGAGGTGTTCCACCATACAGAACTTCTGGCCGATCTGGTGAAAGAAGGTAAGCTAAAGCCGTCGCATGAAGTAAAAGAAACGATTACGTACCATGACTCCTGTTATCTCGGGCGCTATAACGAAGTGTATGATCCGCCGAGAGATATTCTGGAAGCCATACCAGGTCTTGTAGTGACAGAAATGGAACGAAACCGTCAGGATGGCATGTGCTGCGGCGCAGGCGGCGGTATGATGTGGATGGAAGAAGATAAAGGAGAGCGTGTCAACGTGGCCAGGACGGAACAGGCGATGGACGTCAACCCTTCCATGATCGGAAGTGCCTGTCCTTACTGCTTAACGATGCTTTCCGATGGAACGAAAGCAAAAGAAGTAGAAGAGGATATCCAAACAATGGACATTGCAGAAATACTGGAATTATCGGTAGTAGGGAAAAAACAGGCAGTATAAGGAAAAAGGGGCTCTATTATCAAAAAAGAGCCCTTTTTCTTTTTTCTGTATGAAAGAACAGCACTGGGTCTTGTCTTTTAGGCTGGATTCTTATACATTTATAATAAAGAAAACGCTTTCAATTATAATGAGTGAGCGTTCGCTCAATAATAAGGAAGGGGACAGCTGAAATGGGAAAAACAGCAATCATAGCAGGGGCAAGAACACCCTTCGGGAAATTCGGAGGAGCATTGCAGCCGCTTACGGCGAGCACTCTTGGAGGAGAAGCGATTAAAGGGGCTTTGCAGAATGCGAGTGTGGAAGGACAGTTAGTTGAAGAAGTTCTGATGGGAAATGTACTGCAGGGAGGTCAGGGTCAGCTGCCTTCGCGGCAGGCGGCAAGACATGCCGGCCTTCCCTGGGAAACAGAGACGGAAACGATAAACAAAGTCTGTGCATCCGGTATGAGAAGTCTCACGCTTGGCGACCAGATGATCCGGGCCGGTGATAAAAGCATTGTTATCAGCGGCGGAATGGAATCAATGAGCAATGCTCCTTATTTTTCCGACACGGCGAGGTGGGGGACACGGATGGGAAACACTGCACTCAAGGACATGATGGTTCATGACGGACTGACCTGTTCGTTTCAGAATGTGCATATGGGTGTATATGGCGGGGAGGTTGCTGATCGTTTCAGTATTTCAAGAGAGCGACAGGACGAGTGGGCCCTTCGAAGCCATGTCCGGGCGGCTGAAGCAATAGAAAAGGGTCTGCTGGCCGAAGAAATAACGGGAGTGGAAGTGCCGCAGCGAAAACAGGATCCGTTGATGATTCTTAAAGATGAAGCACCGCGCCGGAACACTACGCTGGAAGGACTGCAGCAGCTGCCGCCTATTTTTTCAAAAAGCGGCACGATCACAGCCGGCAATGCTCCCGGTGTTAACGACGGCGCATGCGCTATGGTCCTGATGAATGAAAGAGAAGCAGAGGCCCGGCAGAAGCAGCCGCTCGCCTGGATTGAAGCACATACAGCTCTCGCTGTTGAAGCAGAGCTATTTCCGAAAACACCAGGCCTTGTGATTCAGAAGCTGCTGCAGAAAACAGGTTATAAGCCGGAAGACATTGATTTATTTGAAATTAACGAAGCCTTCGCTGCGGTGGCACTGGTCAGCAGTGATATCGCCGGTCTGGATGAAAGCCGGATAAATATTAACGGGGGAGCGGTAGCACTGGGGCACCCGATTGGAGCGAGCGGGGCCCGCATTATTCTAACGCTTGCCCATGCGTTGAAGCGCCGGGGCGGAGGACTTGGTATTGCAGCAATATGCAGCGGCGGCGGCCAGGGAGATGCCGTCTTAATCAAAGTAGACTAGCAGGAGGTTTTTATGGAAATTAAAACAATTGCCGTTATCGGCGCTGGACAGATGGGGACAGGTATTGCACAGGTTCATGCCGAGGCAGGATACAGCGTATATTTGTACGATATTAATGAGAAACAGGTCGAAGCAGGCCTGGCATCGATTCGAAAACGTTTGGAGCGGAATGTAGAAAAAGGCAGAATAACAGCTGACAGTCTGCAGCAGACAATGGAAAACCTGCGTGCTTCCCACGTGCTGAGTGACGTATCCGGAGCTGAATTAATAATAGAGGCTGCTTCTGAAAAAATGGAAGTCAAAAAAGCGATTTTTACCCAGCTTAGCGAGGAAGCAAAAGAAGGCGCCATTCTGGCAACGAACACCTCCTCTCTTCCTATCACTGAGATTGCTTCCGTAACAACAAGGGCCGAACAGGTTATAGGCATGCATTTTATGAATCCGGTGCCGGTAATGAAGCTTGTCGAAGTGATTCGCGGACTGGCTACAAGCGATGAAACGACTAAAGCGGGTGATGGAGGTCGTAGAAAATCTTCAAAAAACAGCAGTAGAAGTCCAGGATTCCCCGGGCTTTGCGGCGAACCGTATTTTAATGCCAATGATCAACGAAGCGGTATTTACGCTGCATGAAGGAACGGCCGATGCCGATGGGATTGATAACGTCATGAAACTCGGCATGAATCATCCGATGGGACCGCTGGAGCTTGCCGATTTTATCGGTCTGGATACGTGTCTGTATATTATGGAAATTCTTCATGAAGGACTCGGCGAAGACAAATACCGGCCATGTCCTCTGCTGCGCAAATATGTAAAGGCGGGTTGGCTCGGCAAAAAGACAGGACGCGGATTTTATGAATACACTTAAAGAATAGGGGCGGAAAAATGAATCTCCAATGGACGGACGAACAGCAGATGATGCGGAAGACAGCCAGACAGTTCGCTGAAAAGGAAGTAGCTCCTGAAGTAACACGAATGGAAGAGGAAGACCGCTTTCCGGTCGAGCTTGTGCAGAAAATGGCCGGTCTTGGCTTTATGGGTATCCCGATCGCCGAGGAATGGGGAGGTGCCGGAATGGACTTTCCTTCTTATATACTGGCAATTCATGAAATATCGAAAAAAAGTGCAGCGCTCGGGGTTATTTTATCGGTTCACACCTCTGTCGGCACAACGCCGATCGTACACTTTGGCACAGATAAACAGAAGGCGCATTATCTTCCCAAGCTTGCCTCAGGGGAATATCTCGGAGCATTCGCTCTTACAGAAGCAGGGTCCGGCAGTGATGCGTCCAGTTTAAAGACCACAGCAGAAAAGAAAGATGGACGCTATGTGCTGAACGGATCAAAAGTGTTTATTACGAATGCCGGGGCGGCGGATACCTATATTGTGTTCGCGTCAACCGCGCCGGGTACCGGGGCAAAAGGCATCAGCGCATTTATTGTTGAAAAAGATTTTCCTGGCTTTTCCGTAGGGAAGAAAGAACGAAAGATGGGTATGCATGGATCTAACACCTGCGAAATTATATTGGATCAGTGCGAAGTGCCTGTCGAAAACCTGCTCGGCAGAGAGGGCGAAGGATTTTCGATTGCTTTATCCAACCTTTATGCAGGACGGGTCGGTATCGCTGCCCAGTCGCTCGGTATAGCAGAAGCGGCCCTTGAAGCGGCAGTGGCATACGCCAAAGAACGCAGGCAGTTCGGAAAGCCGATCGGCTCGATGCAGGGTATCAGCTTTAAGCTGGCCGATATGGCAACAAAAGTGGAAGCGGCCCGGCTTCTTGTATACCAGGCGGCGGATGCCTATGAAAAAGGAAAAGCGACCGCGCAGTCGACCTCGATGACTAAATTGTTTGCCTCAAAAACGGCAGTGGACGTATCGGTCGAGGCGGTCCAGGTATTCGGCGGATACGGCTATACAAAAGAATATCCGGTGGAACGGTTTTTCCGGGATGCAAAGGTGTGCGAAATTTATGAAGGAACAAGTGAGATACAGCGGATTGTTATCGGAAAAAGCCTGATGGCATAAAAAGGAGAGAGAGATATGGATTTTGGACTGACGGAAGAGCAGCAGATGATAAGGAAAATGGTACGGGATTTTGCCAATAAAGAAGTGGCCCCTACGGCAGAAGAACGGGATGAAGAGGAACGATTTGACCGCAGTATTTTTAACAAAATGGCAGAGCTGGGACTTACCGGTATCCCGTGGCCGGAACAGTATGGGGGAATAGGCGGAGACTACGTCAGCTACGTAATCGCTGTAGAGGAGCTTTCCAGAGTATGTGCGTCAACCGGCGTAACCTTGTCTGCACATCTTTCCTTAGCGGGCTGGCCGGTTTATACTTATGGAACAGAGGAACAAAAACAAAAATATTTAACCGCGATGGCCTCCGGAGAGATGATGGGCGCTTACGGCCTCACAGAGCCCGGATCAGGTTCTGATGCTGCTGCTATGAAAACAACAGCCAGAAAAGAAAACGGGGAATACGTGTTGAATGGATCGAAAATATTCATTACAAACGGAGGCGAGGCAGATGTCTACATCGTATTCGCCGTAACAGATTCTGCTTTGAAACATAAAGGCGTAAGTGCATTTATTGTCGAAAAAAACTTTCCTGGCTTTTCCGTAGGAAAAAAAGAAAAAAAGCTCGGCATCCGTTCATCACCTACAACGGAAATTATTTTTGAAGACTGCCGCGTGCCGGAAGAAAATCTGCTCGGAAGCGAAGGGCAGGGGTTTGCGATTGCCATGAAAACACTCGACGGCGGACGTAATGGGATTGCTGCACAGGCGGTAGGCATTGCCCAGGGCGCGCTGGATGCCGCAGTTGACTACGCGAAAGAACGAAAGCAGTTCGGAAAGCCTATCGCCAGCATGCAGGGAATCAGCTTTAAACTGGCCGATATGGCGGTCAAGGTAGAAGCTTCGCGGCTGTTGACCTATCAAGCGGCCTGGAACGAAAGTGCCGGAATTGCGTACGGAAAAGAGTCCGCAATGTCCAAGCTTTTTGCAGGCGATTCAGCGATGGATGTTACGATAGAAGCAGTCCAGGTATTCGGAGGCTACGGATACACAAAAGATTATCCAGTCGAGCGGTACATGCGGGACGCTAAAATCACCCAGATCTACGAGGGGACAAACGAAGTACAGCGTCTCGTGATTGGTAAAATGCTGCTCAGCGACTGATAAATACAGGAGGAAAAGCATGCAGAAGAAAAAAGTGCCTTCCATGGTAAAAGACGAGCAGCTGATACAAATTAGAAGAGAGCAGTTAATAAAAGGGGCGGTTAAGCTTTTCAAAGAAAAAGGCTTTCACCGGACGACGACGAGGGAAATGGCGAAAGAAGCCGGATTCAGCATCGGTACGCTGTATGAATACATCGGCTCTAAAGAGGACGTTCTCTATTTAGTCTGCGATTCGATATACGAAGAAGTAAGAACCCGTCTGGATGCCCATCTTGCAAAACAGGAAGCGGGAATGGACCGGCTTAAACAGGTCATTGCTTCGCTTTTTAAAGTGATGGATGAAATGCAGGACGAGGTGCTTATTATGTACCAGGAAGCCAAATCTCTTCCGAAAGAATCATTGTCTTATGTATTAAAAAAAGAAGCGGAAATGACAGGACTTGTGGAAAGCGCTGTTCGTGAAGCATCAGAGGCAGGCAGCATCGGTCCGCTTGATCCGATGGAAATGGAAATACTGGCTAACAATATTATGGTTGCCGGACAGATGTGGACGTTCCGGCGCTGGACCGTGCAGAGAACCTGCACGCTCGAAGAATATACGGCTGTCCAGAGCAGACTGCTGCTTTCCAGTCTGGCTGCCGAAACGAAGTAGGGTAAAGAAAGGGAGGAATGCAGCATGGCAGTTCAGGAAATGCACACATTGAAAAATCCGGTGCGGTTTGTGACTGCTTCCAGCCTGTTTGACGGACACGATGCCTCGATTAATATTATGAGGCGTCTGCTCCAATCAGGAGGGGCAGAAGTTATTCATTTAGGGCATAATCGTTCTGTTGAAGAAATTGTAAACGCTTCCATTCAGGAAGATGTCCAGGGCATTGCTATTTCTTCCTACCAGGGCGGCCATATGGAGTACTTTAAATACTGCTACGATCTTCTGCAGGAAAAAGGAGCAGGCCATATCCGTATATACGGCGGAGGCGGAGGGGTCATCAATCCCCCTGAAATTAAAGAGCTTCATGAGTATGGTATTGCCCACATTTTTTCTCCCGATGATGGAAGAACCTTCGGCCTGCGCGGTATGATCAATCAGATGCTGGAAGAATGCGATTTTCCGCTGGAGTCGAATCAGGTGTTTTCACTGGCTGATATTAAAGAGAAAAATGATCAGGCCGTAGCACGCTTTATGACGGTGGCAGAAAATGAAAATCTGCGAACAGCAGCATGGAAAGAAGCATTTCTTTCTATTCAGCGTATAGAAGGAACATTTCCGGTGCTTGGTATTACGGGAACGGGCGGTGCGGGGAAAAGCTCATTAACCGATGAGCTCGTGCGCCGCTTCCTGCGGGAATTCGATGACAAAACCATCGCGATTTTGTCCATTGACCCGACAAAGCAGAAAACAGGCGGGGCTCTGCTTGGGGACCGCATCCGGATGAATGCAATTCACCATCCGCGCGTATTTATGAGAAGCCTTGCTACCAGAAGCTCTAAAACAGAAACGTCGAGCAGCCTGCGGGATGCTATTCAGGTGGCCAAAGCAGCTGCGTTTGATTTGATTATTGTTGAAACAAGCGGTATTGGTCAGGGGGATGCGGAAATTGCTGAGATTGCCGATGTATCGCTTTATGTAATGACAAGCGAATTTGGTGCCCCCTCACAGCTCGAGAAGATCGATATGATTGATTTTGCCGACGTGATTTCCATCAATAAATTTGACCGCAAAGGCTCGGAGGACGCGCTTCGTGACGTAAGAAAACAGTACCAGCGCAGCAGGGAGTGGTTTGACAGGCGTACAGAAGAAATGCCTGTCTACGGCACAATAGCCAGCCAGTTTAACGACCCCGGCACAAATATTCTTTTTTCTGAACTCATTCAGGCTATTAGAGAAAGATGCGGAGTAGACTGGATAACAACGATTGATACTGACCGGGAGACAGGAAAAAAAGATATGATTATACCTGCAGACCGGACGCCATATTTACGGGAGATCGTTCAGACGGTCCGCGGATACAAAGAACACGCATCAGAACAGGCAGAAACGGCACGAAAGCTTTTTCAAATTGATGGAACGCTGCGTCTTCTTGAGCAGAGCAGCGCAGCGACGCAGGAGCTTGAAAACATAAAAGAACAGATAGAAAAACAGCTCGATCCTGAAGTGAAAGGACTTCTCGACGGCTGGGAAGATTTAAAAAAAGCTTACAACGAAGATACTTTTACTTCAAAAGTCCGGGATAAAGAAATTGTGACAGAACTAAATGTAGAAACACTCTCCGGCTTAAAAGTAAAACGGGTCGCTCTTCCCCGCTACAAGGATTGGGGAGCGATAGCAGAATGGCGGATGCTTGAAAACATTCCAGGATCCTTCCCATTTACAGCAGGCGTATTTCCTTTTAAACGAAAGGGTGAGGATCCAAAGCGTCAGTTTGCCGGCGAGGGGACCCCTGCCCGCACGAACCGGCGGTTTCATTATTTGTCCAAGGATGATGAAGCGAAAAGACTGAGCACTGCTTTTGATTCGGTCACTTTATATGGAGAAGACCCGGACGAACGACCGGACATTTATGGAAAAGTCGGGGAAAGCGGAGTGAGCATCTGTACGCTTGAAGACATGAAAAAACTGTATGAAGGATTTGATCTTATATCGCCGATGACATCCGTTTCGATGACGATTAACGGACCGGCTCCTATTATTCTGGCTATGTTTATGAATACAGCGGTGGATCAGCAGATAGATTTGTTTGCAGAAAGAGAGGGGCGCGAGGCGTCAGAGGAAGAAAAACAGGAGATTAAGGCAAAGACACTGGCGACCGTTCGCGGGACGGTTCAGGCTGACATTTTAAAAGAAGACCAGGGCCAGAACACGTGTATATTTTCAACAGAATTTGCCCTCCGTATGATGGGAGACATCCAGCAGTATTTTATTGATAACAAAGTACGTAACTATTATTCGGTGTCGATTTCGGGATATCATATCGCAGAAGCGGGAGCCAATCCGATCAGTCAGGTTGCTTTTACACTGTCCAATGCATTTACGTATGTAGAATATTACCTGAGCCGCGGAATGCATATTGATGAATTTGCAGCGAACCTGTCCTTCTTTTTCAGCAATGGGCTTGATGCAGAATATGCCGTAATCGGAAGGGTCGCCCGCAGAATCTGGGCTGTTGTGATGAAAGAAAAGTACGGCGGCAATGAACGAAGCCAGAAGCTGAAGTATCATGTACAGACTTCAGGCAGATCTCTGCACGCGCAGGAAGTGGACTTTAATGATATCCGGACAACGCTCCAGGCCCTTCTGGCTATTTATGATAACTGTAATTCTCTTCATACGAATGCATATGACGAAGCGGTAACGACTCCAACGGAAAGCTCGGTCCGACGTGCCATGGCAATTCAGATGATCATTACAAAAGAGCTTGGGCTCGCCAAAAATGAAAATTCGACTCAGGGTTCTTTTATTTTAGAAGAAATGACGGATCTTGTAGAAGAAGCGGTGCTTCAGGAAATGAGCCGTATTGACGACAGGGGCGGCGTGCTCGGTGCTATGGAAACCCAGTACCAGCGCGGAAAAATTCAGGAAGAGTCCATGTATTATGAAATGAAAAAGCATACGGGCGAGCTGCCGATCATCGGTAAACACGTACCTGACGCCGGAAAAAGAGGAAACCGTATTTGATATGGAGCTGGCCCGCGCAGATAAAGAAGAGAAGGACAGCCAGATTGCAGCGCTTCGAGAGTTTCAGCAGAAACATGAACAAGGGACCGGCATCTTTAAGACGGCTGCAGGAAACGGCCGTCTCCGGAGGCAATGTATTTGAAGAGCTTATGGAAACAGTAAAGACGGCAAGTCTTGGCCAGATCACGCATGCATTGTATGAAGTAGGCGGCCAATACCGGAGAAATATGTAATTTTTAAATTTCCTTATCAAATAACTAGTAAATTAAAAGAAATATGTTTATAATGGAAAGTATGATTTTAACGGTGCAGATGGATAATGAAGAATCTGACCCGGCAGCAAGAATACTTTCTGAAAGGATGTGCGGCCAGTGAGCATCCGCGATTTTACGGAAGAACAAATCGTTGAAATGTCCGCTATTGAGTTGGCTTTTGTATTATTGAACGAGGAAAAAAAGCCATATGATTACCAGCAGTTATTCAATCGCATTGTCGATCTGAAAGGTTAACACGAAGAAACAAGCCGCCGCAGAACAAAGCTGTTTACAGCTTTAATCTCGATGGCCGTTTTATTCATTTAGGCGAAATCACTGGGGCCTTAGAGAATGGTATTCTCTTGACCAGAGTGATGAAGAGCTTAGTGATACCGTGAAGCCAAAAACCTGCAGACGATGATTTTGAATGAAGAGGAAGAGTCTGACGATGATCTTGAAGACATCAAGGATGACTGACGATTACTCCGACGAAGGAAGACGCTGACGAAGACGAAGACAACTTAGACGGATTTGGAAACGTAAAGAAACCAAAAGTGCCGGACGAATCGAAGAATAGAATTAAGGGAGTCAGCTCCTTGACTTTTATTCAAAGGCTAGGTAAAATCATTTTTGGGCTTTACGAGAACGAATCAATTCATGCATAACGTTGACGTTAATGACGGACAAGCAAAAGGGCGCCCCTCCCGAGGGTGAGGTGTCGCTTTTGCTTTTTTTTGTTTTCATGCCCCCTTTACCGGCACTGCATGAAATCATTTATAGCAGGAAATAAGCAGGAAGTTAACATACAAAGGAGTCGATCGAGGGATGGCGAGCAAATATATTTTTGTAACAGGTGGCGTTGTATCTTCGCTTGGAAAAGGGATCACGGCAGCATCATTAGGAAGGCTGCTGAAGAATCGGGGACTAAGCGTAACAATTCAAAAGTTTGATCCGTATATTAACGTGGATCCCGGCACAATGAGCCCTTATCAGCATGGAGAGGTATTCGTGACCGATGACGGTGCGGAGACGGATCTTGACCTTGGGCACTACGAACGTTTTATTGATATTAATTTAAGCCAGAACAGTAACGTAACAACCGGAAAAATATATTCTTCCGTTATTCGCAAAGAGCGCCGCGGGGACTATCTGGGCGGTACGGTTCAGGTTATCCCGCATGTAACGAATGAAATAAAAGAGCGCGTATACAGAGCAAGCCGCGAAACCGGCGCTGATGTAGTCATTACAGAAATCGGCGGCACGGTCGGAGATATTGAGAGTCTTCCTTTTCTGGAAGCTATCCGTCAGATCAAAAGTGATGTAGGGGTGGAGAACGTACTGTATCTTCACTGTACATTGATTCCCTACCTTTCTGCAGCAGGAGAAATGAAGTCCAAGCCGACCCAGCACAGTGTAAAAGAGCTCAGAAGCCTGGTCTTCAGCCAAACGTCATTGTGGTCCGTACTGAAAAGCCGGTGCCGCAGGAAATGAAAGAAAAGATTGCTCTTTTCTGTGACATTAACAAAAACGCTGTAATCGAATGCCAGGATGCGGACACGCTTTACAAAGTACCGCTTGAGCTTCAGGCCCAGAACCTGGACCAGATTGTATGCGACTACCTGCACCTGGATGCAAAAGAAGCAGATATGACGGAGTGGAAAGAATTAGTGAACCGCGTTCAGAATCTTTCCGGTACAGTAAATATTGCGCTTGTTGGTAAGTATGTAGCCCTTCCGGATGCCTATCTTTCTGTTGCAGAATCATTAAAGCACGCCGGTTATGCGTTTGATGCCGATGTGAAAATCAGCTGGATTAACTCAGAGAATATTACACGCGAAAATGCAGCAGAAACGCTGTCCGGAGTAGATGGTATTCTGGTACCTGGCGGATTCGGCGACCGGGGCATTGATGGAAAGATCTACGCTATTCAGCATGCGCGTGAAAACAACGTGCCTTTCTTTGGCATTTGTTTAGGCATGCAGCTGGCATCTGTCGAATTTGCCCGCAATGTGGCCGGCCTGCCGGAAGCAGGATCTGCAGAACTGCATCCTCATGCGAAAGATCCGGTTATTGATCTGCTTCCGGAGCAGAAAGACGTGGAAGATCTTGGCGGAACCCTCCGTCTCGGCCTGTATCCATGTAAGCTGAAAGAAGGCACGAAAGCGAAAGAAGCGTATGGGGAAGAAGTAGTGTATGAAAGACACCGCCACCGTTATGAGTTCAGCAACTCCTACCGGGAAGTACTGGAGTCTGCCGGCTTTATCTTCAGCGGTACGAGTCCGGACGGACGTCTGGTGGAAATTATTGAGCTTGCCGACCATCCTTATTTTGTGGCTTCTCAGTTCCATCCTGAATTTGTATCAAGACCTACACGCCCTCAGCCATTATTCAGAGACTTCATCAAAGCATCCCTTAAAAAATAATACAAGATACAAAAAAAAGGAGCTTCCCGCAGGGGCAGCTCCTTTTTTTATAGAGTAGTTTGTCGAGAAACGATCTTCTCTTGTATATCTATACATGACCTTGAGTACTTTTTAATCTGCGTTAAGAATGAAAGAAAAATATACAGGGGCGGCTCCGGCAGAAGAGCCTGTTAAGATGATAATTCTTCAAGCATTTCCTGCATGTATAAAAACAAAAGCTGGCCTGTGAAAAGGGCGGCAAGAGCTGTTGGATCCCCGTGTTTTTCGCCGGTGTCTGATGGGACGAGTCCGCCTCTTACGAAAGTGGACAGCCATACATCAAGCGGATCAAGTTCTATCTGATCCTTTCCCGAATCAGGACCTATCATAACGGATGAAGCAGCAGCCTGGGCAGCTGTTTTATGCCATGAAGATATTTCATTAGAATCTTTAGAATCCGCAAGCAGAAGCAGCCGGTCTGTTTCCTGCATATCACCTGGAATACTATCGGTATAAACGATTCCCTCCGGCGCATCGGGGTGGCTGCACAGCGAGTAAGCTGTCCCTTTAAGAGGCGGTACAGCAGCTACATAAAGCGTACCCGTACCTGAAACAGCCTGCAGAAGAAGCCTGGACGCATCTTCAAATGCTTCTTCCTGTTTGGTCGCAATGGATTGGAAGATCCCCTGCAGCTGGGTGGCAAATATCTTCATCATATCTCTCCTTTTCCTTACAATCAGACTTCTATTGTGCAGGATGAAAATTGAAAAGGAAAGAGGTACGTTTAACGAAGCAGCTGTGGGTGAAAAGATAGGTATAAGCAATAGTAAGGGGTTATTGGAAATGAAGAAAATTTTAATTGTCGATGATCAATATGGTATTCGAGTGCTTCTTAACGAAGTCTTGAAAAAAGATGGTTTTGAAATTTTTCAATCTGCTAATGGAGAACGGGCGCTGGAGCTTGTAGAAGAGGAGAATCCCGATCTTATGCTGCTGGATATTCGGATACCGGGCATGGACGGCCTGGAGATTATGAAGGAAATGAAAAAACGGGGAACAGACACCGGAGTTAAAATCATTCTGATGACGGCTTTCGGCGAAGAACAGATGATGCTCGAAGCAAAAGAGCTGGGCATTACAGATCATTGTGCGAAGCCCTTTGATATTTCCACGATCCGTGAAAAAGTGAAGTTTCATTTAGACCCCTAGTATAAGATATAAGAGCGTTTTCTTATCTTTTTTTAGGAAGTAAACGTTCTCATTTAAGGTGGGCAGATGAATTTTTAATATGATGTGCTATAATACAAACAGAAACCAATAGAATAGCTTTTTTCACGTTTTTTCACATAAGAAACAGCTGTTTTACTGGAAATATTGTTCAAATGGAAGAGGGAGGATCAACATGCCTTTAGTATCTATGAAAGAAATGCTCGAAACAGCTAAAGCAGAAAATTATGCTGTAGGTCAATTTAACTTAAATAATATGGAATTCACACAAGCCATCCTTCAGGCTGCAGAAGAGGAGAAATCTCCGGTAATCTGTGGTGTTCCGAGGGCGCTGCCCGTTATATGGGAGGATTTGAGTTTGTTGTAGATATGGTAAAAGCTTATATCAAAGCATATAACGTAACGGTTCCCGTAGCTATTCATTTAGATCACGGTTCCAGCTTTGAAAGCTGCGTTCAGGCAATTAAAGCAGGATTTACGTCTGTAATGATCGACGGATCGCATCACCCGCTTGAAGAAAATATTGCTATTACAAAGCGTGTAGTAGATGTAGCCCACTCTGTAGGCGTATCTGTTGAAGCTGAACTTGGCCGCGTCGGCGGACAGGAAGACGATCTAATCGTTGACGATGCAGAAGCAGCTTATGCTATTCCTGCTGAATGTAAAGAGCTTGTAGAACAGACTGGCGTGGACTGCCTTGCAGCTGCCCTTGGATCTGTACACGGTCCTTATAAAGGCGAGCCGAACCTTGGCTTTGACCGTATGGAAGAAATCAATCAAATGATCGGCGGCATTCCGCTTGTTCTTCACGGCGGTACTGGTATTCCAACAGAAGACGTGAAAAAAGCAATCCGTTTCGGTCATGCTAAAGTGAACGTAAACACAGAAAGCCAGATTACTTCTGCACAGGCAGTACGTGACACTCTTGCAGCTCAGCCGGAGCAGTATGACCCACGTAAATATCTTGGTCCTGCACGTGATGCGATCAAGACAACTGTTAAAGGTAAAATGCAGGAATTTGGTTCTTCTAACAAAGGTTAATTAGATAATGGAAGGAAGAGCTGATTTGTAAAAAGACATCAGCATAATGCATGGCGTCTTTTACTATCGGCTCTTTTCTTTTTATTACTAATCCAGGTCCTGTAAATAAATTTTTTTATTCAGAATAATGATAGCGTTATTATATCTGTATTATTAGAATTATCAATCGAATGGAGGGTCTTTTTATGAAGTTTTTTATTGATACAGCAAATTTAGATCAAATAAAAGAAGCAAACGATCTTGGTATATTAGCCGGGGTTACTACAAACCCGACGCTGGTTGCAAAAGAAGGCGTTGATTTCCACAGCAGACTTAAAGAAATCACAAGCCTGGTGGATGGATCTGTAAGCGCTGAGGTAGTTGCTCTTGATGCGGAAGGAATGATTGAAGAAGGACTTGAGCTTTCGAAAATCGCTCCTAACATTACAGTAAAAGTGCCTATGACGCTGGAAGGTTTGAAAGCGGTTAAAGCATTTTCCGATAAAGGAATTAAAACAAACGTTACGCTCATTTTCTCAGGCGTGCAGGCTCTTTTGGCAGCCAGAGCGGGAGCCACTTATGTATCACCATTCCTTGGACGTCTCGATGATATTGGACAGGACGGGCTTCATTTAATAGATGAAATTTCCGATATCTTTGTGGTTCATGATATTCCGACAGAGATTATTGCTGCTTCCATCAGACATCCAATTCATGTGTCAGAAGCTGCCAGAAGAGGAGCACACATTGCAACGCTGCCATCGAAAGTAATCGGGCAGCTGGTCAAGCACCCTCTCACTGACAAAGGAATCGAACAGTTTCTTTCGGACTGGAACAACCGAAGCGAATAGAAAAAGCAAATCTTTTATTGCGTTATCAAATTAGGAGAGAGCAGGGGGGAGTGTCATCCTGCTCTTTTTTTATTTAAGGTTACGCACAGCAGGCAACTTTCAAGCAAAAAGGAATGATTTATGATTGCATGGAGGGGTCATCCCCGTTACAATTAATAAGAATCCTTGAGCAGACAAAGCGGAAAGCAATCCGCTCCTTCCCAGACTCCCGTCAATGAACAGCCGCTGCCTCCACCTATAAGGCAGATCTTCTATCTCCGGCTGCTTACACAATTTCTCAAGTAAAACACAGCGTTCAAACATAAAAATATAAATACAAACATAGCTGTATGCTCCGGATTGGAGGCATATGGAAGAAAAGTGGTGACCGTAGTTGAGCAGTATTAATTTAGCAGGATTGGAAAATATGACACTCAAAGAATTATATCGTTTAGCAAAAGAATACAATGTTTCCTACTACAGCAAGCTGACTAAAAGAGAGCTTATTTTTGCGATTTTAAAAGGCCGCGCAGAGAGGACGGCCTTATGTTTATGGAAGGTGTCCTGGAAATTATAACGACGGAAGGATACGGATTTCTTCGTCCTATCAACTTCCTGCCGAGTTCGGAGGATATTTACATTTCTGCTTCGCAGATCCGCCGGTTTGAGCTGAGAAACGGAGACAAAGTCTCCGGAAAGGTAAGACCGCCGAAAGACTCCGAAAGATATCACGGTCTCCTGCAGGTGGAAGCCGTCAACGGTGAAAATCCGGAAAGTTCAAAAGAACGTCCGCATTTCCCGGCTCTGACTGCTTTATACCCGGACCGTCGCATTAATATGGAAAACGCCCCCGGACGTATTTCCTCCCGTATTATTGATTTGATTACACCGGTAGGGTTCGGACAGAGAGGGTTAATTGTAGCGCCTCCAAAAGCTGGAAAAACTTCCCTGCTTAAAGAAATAGCCAACAGCATAACCGAAAATCACCCGGAAGCAGAATTGATCGTCCTGTTAATTGATGAACGTCCGGAGGAAGTAACGGACATTGAGCGCTCCGTTAAAGGAGACATTGCCAGTTCTACGTTCGACGAAGTTCCGGAAAATCATATCAAAGTAACGGAGCTTGTGCTGGAACGTGCGATGAGGCTCGTGGAGCACAAAAAAGATGTCATTATTCTGATGGACAGCATTACGCGTCTGGCAAGAGCATACAATCTCGTTATCCCGCCGAGCGGACGCACGCTTTCCGGCGGTATTGACCCGGCTGCCTTTCACCGTCCTAAGCGTTTCTTCGGAGCGGCAAGAAATATTGAAGAAGGCGGCAGTTTGACGATACTCGCAACAGCACTTGTAGAGACAGGTTCCCGGATGGACGACGTGATTTATGAAGAATTCAAAGGCACCGGCAACATGGAGCTTCATCTGGACCGTAAGCTGGCAGAACGAAGAATTTTTCCGGCTATCGATATACGCCGCTCCAGTACAAGAAAAGAAGAGCTGCTTACATCAAAAGAACAGCTTGAAAACTTATGGGCGATCCGCAAAACGATGAATGATTCTCCGGATTTTGTAGACCATTTCATCCGCAGAATGAAGCAGACAAAAACCAACGATGAGTTTTTCGAAGAAATGGAAAAGGATAAAGCGAAGACCAAAACGCGGCCGGCTCCAGCAAGAAGATAAAAAGTATTTTATTTTTACATTGAAAAAATAGGTCAGGCTTGTTATAATCTCGTTATGTGTGATTACAAATTCTGATTCGAATAGAATTAGGGCAAAGGGAGTGAAATTAATGAAACAGGAAATTCATCCAAATTATCAAAAAGTAGTATTTATGGATACGAGCACAGGCTTTAAGTTTTTGAGCGGCTCTACTAAGAGTTCTGCTGAAACAGTAGAATGGGAAGATGGCAACACTTACCCACTATTGAAAGTAGAAATCAGTGCTGATTCTCATCCGTTCTACACTGGTAAGCAAAAGCTTGCTGATGCCGGCGGACGTATTGATAAATTTAAAAAGAAATACAACATGTAAGACAAATAGAAACAGGCAAGGGAACGCCGCTTGCCTGTTTTTTTATTTGGCTTTAAAAATCTTTTAAGGCCTAATCTAGCCTGTCGCGGCTGAAATAAGGCAGAATAGTGACTGGAATGGCTGGTTTTTACGAAAGGCATTCTCCGAATACCTATAAAAATATAGTATACTTTTACATAGAATAAATACCAAACTGCATGAAGCGGATGAAGCATAAGGAGTGGCAAAATGCATATAATGAGAAAAGAAGGCTGGGTGGAACTGATCTGCGGAAGCATGTTTTCCGGAAAGTCCGAAGAGCTGATCCGCCGCATTAGAAGAGCCTCTTACGGCAGCTTAAATGTTGTGGTGTTTAAGCCGTCTTTGGATAATCGATACAGTGAAGAGGAAGTCGTGTCGCACAACGGATCAAAAGTATGGTCTAAATCCGTCGTCCATTCCCTGGATATCTTAAATGAAGTAGAAGAAGATGCTCACATGGTAGCTGTAGATGAAGTGCAGTTTTTTGATATGAATATTGTAGCGGTGACTGAAGAACTTGCCAATAAAGGAATTCAGGTTGTAGTGGCTGGTCTGGATCAGGATTTCCGCGGAGAGCCGTTTGGAGCGATTCAAGAGCTGATGGCTCTGGCGGAAGATGTCACCAAACTGCAGGCAGTATGCCCGAAATGCAGCTCTCCTGCTTCGAGGACGCAGCGCCTGATTGATGGAAAACCGGCACACTACGACGATGCGATTATATTAGTGGGGGCGGATGAGTCATATGAGCCGCGCTGCCGGCACTGTCATGATGTTCCCGGCCGGCCGGACCGGCTTAAAGCCGTTCTGGAAGCCTCTTCCGTCGAGTAGAAGGTCTTTTGCCATCCGTTGGTTTGTCCGAATATAGCAACATAAGTAGAAAAGCGTAAAAGAAGCCCCTTTCAGTTGAAAGGGGCTTCTTATTAAGAAAATGGAAGCAGGTAAGCCCTGCTTTAGAATTTTGCCCGGCGTGCTGTCTGCTGAACAGGGTCCCAGACTCCGTTGTAGGGAGGAGCATAGGACAAATCCAGATCTTCTAATTCATCGATCGTCGCTCCGTAGTACATAGCGGTCGCAAGAACATCAATCCTTTTATCTGCTCCGGCTTCTCCAATTACCTGGGCTCCGATAAGCTGTTTGGAATCTGTCCTGTATAAAAGCTTAACTGTCAGCTCTTTATGGCCGGGGAAGTATCCGGCTATGTGGGAAGAGGTGTTTACCACTGTTTTAAACGGTATATTATCTTTTTTTGCCTCTGCTTCGGACAGTCCCGTCCTTGCCAGCGTTAAATCAAAAAACTGCAGGATGGAGGTGCCGGTAATGCCTTTGAATTCTTTGGAGCCCCCTCCCATATTAATTCCTGCCAGGCGTCCCTGCTTATTAGCGTGAGTCCCTAAAGGGATGAAATCATTTTTTTGTTTGATCCGGTGAAATTGAACCGCGCAGTCTCCTGCGGCATAAATGCTATCTACATTGGTTTCCATTTTTTTGTTCACAATGACCGCTCCATTATCGAAAAGCTCGACGCCGGTGCCTTGCAGAAAATTAGTATTCGGCGACAGTCCGGTAGCGATAATGACAAGGTCTGCCGGATAAGTGCCGGTCTCTGTGGAAATGGACGTTACGCGGTCTGTACCATTAATAGAAGTAACGTTTTCTTCGAAGTGAAGCGTCACGCCGTGTTTTTCTGCTTCCTCTATGATTCTTTCCCCCATGTCCGGGTCAAACATTGTCACCAGCCGGTCGGCCCGTTGAATAATACGGACATTCTGGCCGTTCCTGATTAAATTTTCCGCCATTTCGAGCCCAATATAGCCGCCGCCGACAATAACTGTTTCCTGTACGGCAGGGAGCTCCTTGGTAATCTTTTCGATGTCAGGAATGGTTTTGACAGTATGCACGCCTTCTTTATCGGTTCCGGGCCAGTCTGGAACAGAAGGGCTGCCTCCGGAGGCGACAAGAAGCTTGTCGTAGGAAATCGTAAAAGGATCCCCGCTGGAGAGGTCAGTACCTGACACCGTTTTCTGCTCAGCGTCAACGCTCGTCACATGATGCAGAATCCGGGCGTCAATGCCGTACTTATTGCGGAATGTCTCCACTTTTCTTGCGATCAGGTCATCTGTTTGAGAGACAACTCCGCCGGTTATGTAAGGAAGGCCGCACTGGGCGTAAGAGTAGATAGCGCCCTGTTCCAGAGTGGTGATTTCAGCTTGTTTAGTATTACGTACGAGCTGCATGGCTGCGCTCATACCCGCCGCATCACCGCCAATAATAATATATTTCATCGTTGCATCCCCTGCTTTCGTCATTAATGAAGAACGTAGTATGCTTCACTGTTCCCTTTCTGATAACGAAAAAAACAAGAAAGGTTACCGGCTGAATATTGGAATGAAGGGTGCTTTGACTGCTGATATGGCGTATACTATAATTAGAATGTTATGCAATAGTATAAAGAGGTGAAGTTTGTGATAGATCGATTACAAACGGTAGAGGACAGGTATAATCATTTAAACGAGTTACTCAGTGATCCGGACGTTATCAGTGATACGAAAAAATTAAGAGAATACTCAAAAGAGCAGGCCGATCTTTCTAAAACGGTGGAAGTATATAGAGAATACAAAACAGTTACGGAAGAATTAAAGGAAGCTAAGTCCATGCAGCAGGAAACGATGGACAAAGAAATGGAAGAAATGGTAAAGATGGAAATCGATGAGCTTTTGGAAAGACAAACAGCGATCGAAGAAAAACTCCACGTAATGCTTCTTCCGAAAGATCCTAATGACGATAAAAACGTTATTGTAGAAATCCGGGGCTGCAGGCGGTGATGAAGCTGCCTTGTTTGCCGGTGATTTATTTAAAATGTATTCCCGCTATGCTGAAAAAATGAACTGGAAAACAGAAATTATTGAATCAAGCTCCAGTGATGTTGGGGGATACAAAGAAATTATTTTTATAGTAAACGGAAGCGGTGCCTACTCCAGATTGAAATATGAAAATGGCGCCCACCGTGTGCAGAGAGTGCCAAGCACGGAATCAGGCGGACGCATTCATACGTCGACTGCTACTGTAGCCATACTAGCGGAGGCAGAGGAAGTGGAAGTGGATATTCACGACAAAGATATCCGTGTAGATACGTTTACATCAAGCGGTCCGGGCGGCCAGAGCGTTAACACGACCATGTCCGCCGTTCGTCTTACGCACGAGCCTACCGGCGTAGTCGTTTCCTGTCAGGATGAAAAGTCACAGATTAAAAACAAAGAAAAAGCAATGAAAGTGCTGCGCGCCGCATTTATGATAAATATCAGCGTGAAGCGCAGGCAGAGTATGATGAAACAAGAAAGTCTGCAGTAGGTACAGGAGATCGTTCGGAGCGCATCCGCACGTATAATTTTCCGCAAAGCAGAGTAACCGATCATCGTATTGGCTTAACGCTTCAAAAGCTGGATCAGATTCTGGCCGGTGAGCTTGATGAAATTATTGATCCGCTTGTAGTAGAAGAGCAGGCTGAAATGATGGAAAGAGCAAGCGAAAGATAATGAACATACCTTATATATATGAGGCCCTTAACTGGGCTTCTTCTTTTTTAGGGGAATCTGGACGGGAACCGCAGGCAGCTGTATGGCTGCTGGCCCACAAAGTAAATACAGATCAAACGTCGCTTCATCTTGACCGGGGCGAACGGCTTACAGAGGAAGTCTGGAATGCCTTCCAGAAGGATGTAAAAACACACGCTTCAGGGGTGCCGGTGCAGCACATTACAGGAGAGGGTGCTTTTTACGGCCGGATATTTTCTGTGAATAAACATGTGCTGATTCCGAGGCCGGAAACCGAAGAGCTGGCCCATGAAGTAATTCAATGGCTGGGCCGGCAGAAATCTGGGTCCGTTCGAAGCGGAGTCGATATCGGCACAGGAAGCGGAGCGCTTGCTGTAACGATTGCGCTGGAATCAGAGAGCATTGAAATGACAGCTACTGACTTAATGGCCGGTGCACTGCAGAAAGCAGAACAAAATGCGGATAAGCTGGGTGCCGCCATAGAGTTTATCCAGGGGGATCTGGCCCGTCCGCTTCAAGGGCGTATGTTTGATGTGGTTGTATCCAATCCGCCATATATTCCGGTGGATCAGTGGGAGAAGCTGGACGATATAGTGAAGGTCCATGAGCCGAGAACGGCTCTTGTTGGGGAAGATGAAGATGGTCTTTCTTGTTACAGAAAACTGGCAGAGGATATTCCAGCGATCCTGAATCGTCCCGGTCTCGCAGCTTTTGAAATTGGAATGGATCAGGGAAGACAAGCGCTGGCCATCTTCAAGCAGGCTTTTCCAGACGATGAGGTTTGGCTGAAACAGGATATAAATAAAAGAGACCGCATGATTTTTGTAGAAAAAAGATAAAAGTTATATACAAGCAGTTATCCACTTATTAAGATATTACTGTGGATAACTTTTTTTGTTTTATTAAATGCAATGAAAAAACTTCTAAATCAACTATTTCTTTTACAAAGAAAAGAGGGAAAGTAATTGAGTTATACACAAACGAAGATGTGGACTGTGGATAAGTCAAAAAAGTCTTTGGAGGAAGATTCTTCTATTCTGGAGGCTGCTGACTATATTAAAAAGGGAGAAGTAGTGGCTTTCCCTACGGAGACAGTGTACGGACTTGGTGCAGACGCTGCTGTCAGCGGAGCGGTTGACAAAATTTTTGCTGCGAAGGGAAGACCTGGGGATAACCCGCTTATTGTTCATATTTCAGATTATCCACATCTGGATAACTTAAATGTGGATACGGATGTGATAGAGCGCCGGCTGATGGAAGCATTCTGGCCGGGTCCGCTGACCATTGTCCTGCATGGCAGTTTTCCGGTTTCTTCTAATGTAACGGCGGGACTAAATACGCTTGCTGTCCGCATGCCGGATCATCCTGTTGCGCTTGCATTAATAAAAGCTTCAGGAAAAGCGCTCGCGGCTCCCAGTGCCAATCTATCCGGGAAGCCAAGTCCGACGAAAGCATCCCACGTGATGTTTGATCTTAACCGCAGAATTGCAGGAATAGTGGATGGAGGAGAAACAGGATATGGTCTGGAATCCACTGTAGTGGAATATAAGGATGGTGTGTGCTGGATTCTTCGTCCGGGCGGTATTACTAAGGAACAAATAGAGCAGCTGCTGCCAGGCACACTGGTAAAAAATGAGTCCGGCAGCAGTGAAGAGGCACCTAAATCACCGGGAACGAAATACCGTCACTATGCTCCGGAAACCCTCTCTTTTTAATAGAAGAGGACCGGCTCATAAACGAAGTGCGGCGCGCCCGGAAACAGGGGAAGAAAATAGGCGTTCTGGCGGGAAGTGAAAGCTATCATGACCTTGCAGCAGAAGCCGATTTCTGCCTGGACATGGGGTCTTTTCATACACCTGCTGTATTTTCTTCAAAGTTGTACAGCGCGCTGAGAGAAGCGGACGAACATCAGCTGGACGTCCTTTTCTGTCCTGTGTTCGAGGAAACAGACATGGGAGCCGCACTGATGAACAGGCTTAGAAAGGCAGCCGGAATCGAAGTAGATGAATAAAGCCGTGAACACACGAGGCAAAAAGAATCTGTGATAAAATAGAAGAAAGCTTTATGTGAAAGATTAGCAGAAAGGAATGGCTGCGCAATGAAGCATGTCTTATTTGTATGCACAGGCAATACGTGCAGGAGCCCTCTGGCAGAAGCAATGCTGCTTCATAAAAAGGATCAGGGGATTGAAGTGAGATCTGCCGGGGTATATGCAGCAGACGGTGTCCCGCCGTCGTTGGAAACACTCGAAGTACTGAAAGAAAAGAGTATTTCCTATGAGAAAACGTCCAGTCTTTTAACAAAAGATATGGTGGACTGGGCAGATATTATTCTCACAATGACCGTAGCCCATAAGCAGACGTCCGTTTCAATGTATCCTTTTGCTGCGGACAAAATATACACCCTTCATGAATTTGCGCTTGATGATAAGAATCGGGATATTATCGATCCTATCGGTGCAGATACAGAAGTATACAGGCAGACAGCCGCGGAAATTGAACGTCTTATGGATTACGCTTTACCAAAAATAAAAAGCTTGTAGCAAGCATATATGAGGAGAGTGCTGGGAATGAAGGTAGCAATTGGTTCGGATCATGGTGGGTATAACTTAAAGGAAGAAATTAAAACGATGCTTTCGAATAAAGGAATAGAAATAGATGACGTAGGGTGCGACTGTGCGGATTCAGTCGATTATGCAGACTACGCTGTCCCGGTAGCTGAAAAGGTAGCAGCAGGGGAAGCAGATCGGGGAATCTTGATCTGCGGAACAGGAATCGGTATGTCGATTGCGGCCAATAAAGTGAATGGCATTCGCTGCGCGCTCGTTCATGATTTGTTCAGCGCGAAAGCAACACGGGCGCATAACGACAGCAACGTTCTCGCTATGGGAGAAAGAGTCATTGGACCGGGACTTGCTCTTGAAATTGCAGAAACCTGGTTAGACACTGATTTTGAAGGCGGCAGACACAAAAAGCGGATCGATAAAGTATCTGCTATTGAAAAATAAATGAGGTGAAAAGGCATGGAGAACGCAGCGCACTGGAGAGAATCTCTGACTGTATTTTTAGATGCTTTGTACCAGAAAAAAGCCCTTGATCACCGGCATGTACTGATTATTGGGGCGAGCACGAGCGAAGTGATCGGTAAAAATATCGGCTCCGCCGGATCAGAAGAAGTGGCAGAGGATCTATTTCAGGAATTTGCTTCTTTTCGTGAAAAAACAGGAGTCCATTTAGCCTTTCAAGGATGCGAGCATATTAACAGAGCCATCACAGTGGAAAAGGAAACGGCGGATCTGCTCCAGCTTGAACCGGTAAGCGCCGTTCCCCATCCGCGTGCAGGAGGAGCAATGGCATCCAGGGCCTACCGGAGAATGAAGGATCCGGTAGTAGTGGAACATATTCAGGCAGATGCAGGAATTGATATTGGCGATACATTTATCGGTATGCACATCAAGCATGTGGCTGTGCCTGTTAGAACCTCCATTGATGCCATCGGCTCCGCTCATGTTACAATGGCGGTCTCCAGGCCAAAGTTAATTGGAGGAGAGCGCGCGAGATATACTGTGGAATAAAACTTAATGTTTTTTAATTTTTTATCCATTAAATACGGAAATGGACGCTTTGAAATGTTATAATAGCTTCGGATATTCAGAAAAACAGTCAAATAACGAATAATAAAAGGATTGAGAGAGAAGGGAGCACTACAAATGTTAGAAACAGTAAAGAAAAAAGACGCCGCGGTATTTGAAGCAATGGAAAAAGAACTGCAGCGCCAGCGCGACAAAATTGAACTGATTGCTTCAGAAAACTTTACAAGCGAAGCGGTAATGGAAGCCCAGGGATCTGTCCTGACGAATAAATATGCAGAAGGTTATCCCGGCAAAAGATTTTACGGTGGATGCGAGCACGTTGACACGGTAGAAGATCTTGCACGCGACCGCGCAAAGCAAATTTTCAACGCAGAGCATGCAAATGTGCAGCCGCACTCCGGTGCCCAGGCAAACATGGCAGTTTACTTTACTATTCTGGAACATGGCGACACAGTGCTTGGAATGAATTTATCCCACGGCGGTCATTTAACTCACGGAAGCCCGGTAAACTTCAGCGGCATTCAGTATAACTTTGTTGAATATGGCGTAACAGAAGATAAGCAGGTTATTGATTATGAAGAAGTCAGAAAAGCGGCATTAGAGCACAAGCCTAAGCTTATTGTAGCTGGAGCAAGCGCCTATCCGCGTGAAATAGATTTTAAGAAATTCCGCGAAATTGCGGATGAAGTAGATGCCTATCTGATGGTGGATATGGCACACATTGCAGGTCTGGTTGCAGCAGGCCAGCATCAAAATCCGGTTCCGCATGCCCATTTCGTAACAACCACTACGCACAAGACCCTTCGCGGACCGCGCGGCGGCCTTATTCTCTGCGAAGAGCGCTTTGCTAAAAAAATTGATAAGACGGTTTTCCCAGGTATGCAGGGCGGTCCGCTTATGCACGTTATTGCTGCAAAGGCAGTAGCATTCGGCGAAGCGCTGGAGCCTGAATTTGTCGATTATTCCAAACAGATTATTGCTAATGCAGCACGTTTAGGAGAGTCTCTTGTAAACGAAGGAATTGACATTGTATCCGGCGGCACGGACAATCACCTCCTTCTTTTAGACCTCCGCAATATTGGTATTACAGGAAAAGTAGCTGAAAAAGCGCTGGATGAAGCTGGTTTGACTACAAACAAAAATGCGATTCCGTATGATCCGGAAAAGCCATTTGTGACAAGCGGAATCCGTTTGGGTACTTCCGCTGTAACGACCAGAGGGTTCAAAGAGACAGAGATGGATGAACTTGGAAAGATTATCGCTATCGTCCTGAAAAATACAGAGGATGACCAAAAGCTTAAAGAAGCGGCCGATCGAGTAGATCAATTAACGGCAAAGTTCCCAATGTATCCGAACCTGTAAAATGATTGTATGAAAACCGCAGCCTGTTGCAGGCTGCGGTTTTTTTATGGAAAAACAAGAACTTTATTTATCTGAATCATTGCTATTTTCCCAGAAACCTTGATTGCAGGGTGATTATTCGGTAGAATTTCAAAAGAAGTGTGCGCACATAGAAACGTTTAGTCCAGGTGACCGATATTCATTTGATTATATAAAAGAGGAGCTGCATGTATGTCAAAAGTACACGTTTTAAATCATCCATTAATTCAGCATAAATTAACATTTATCCGTGATGTTTCCACGGGTACAAAAGAATTCAGAGAATTGGTGGAAGAGGTTTCCATGCTGATGGCTTTTGAAATCACAAGAGACCTTCAGCTGCAGGAAGTAACGGTGGAGACACCGGTCGGTCCCGCTAAAGGACATACGCTTGCCGGTAAAAAGCTGGGTATTGTTCCTATTTTAAGAGCCGGTCTTGGCATGTCTGATGGTATTCTGTCACTTATTCCTGCTGCAAAAGTAGGGCACGTTGGATTGTATCGTGATCCTAAAACCCTGAAGCCGATTGAATACTACGTAAAGCTTCCAAGTGACGTAGCAGAACGCGAATTTATCGTTATAGATCCCATGCTTGCCACAGGAGGATCTGCTGTTGAAGCGTTAAACAGCTTGAAAAAGCGCGGAGCTAAAAATATGAAGCTAATGTGCCTTGTTGCGGCTCCTGAAGGAGTGGATGCTGTACAGGAAGCTCATCCGGAAGTAGAAATTTATCTTGGTGCGCTTGATGAAAAGCTTAATGAAAAAGGATATATTGTTCCGGGTCTCGGAGATGCCGGTGACCGTCTGTTCGGAACAAAATAAATAGGAAACCGTGTCGAATAAAGACACGGTTTTTGTTTTACGAAGAAACAATATCTGTGTAACAGTAAATTTACAATCAAATTGTCATCTAATAGTCACATTTGCTGAGGCGCTCAAACCCTTATATTGCAAGGTTTTTTTCCTCATTATGGATTGACAGAAACCCTCCCTATTGTACGATTACAAGGATATATGATAGGGTTTTCATGTTCATGAGCAGATGAGTTCAACTCAGGATCTAGTTAAGCAAATGCTTAAGCTTCTCCTTTGAACCCTCCTAAGCAGTTATACATAGAAATACCATTCGTGCAGACAGTTTTTTTCACATAAGTCTATGAAGCTTAGGACGGCAATATTTAACGTTTTGATTCAGGGTGACGGACTAGTCCGTCTGCTGAAAAAAAGAAGGAGAAGGTCAGATGTCTTCCTTTCAGGAAATGTACAAGCGCTATTTTATGCTGAGTGTAGCAGTTGTTTTTATCTACGCAGTATGCGCAGCACTGACGTCACACAGCCTGTTTTTCTTGAGCCTGGCTACTGGATCTCTGCTGGGATTGTTTAATTTATGGAGCATGTACCGTGATACGCAGGCGGCCACTGATTTTGAACGTTCGAACAAAGTGGCGTTTGCTTTAAGGATGCCTGCCAGAATAGCTTCAGGCATCGTTATTGCCATGCTGTTTCTGCAGTTTCCGGAATATTTTGGTATAGTGCCGCTGGCAGTTGGTTTAATGACTCCGTACCTTATCATTCTTTTTTCTTTAGTGTTTTTTGCTTTTTCGTCCGATTGATGGGGTAACACAGTCACTTGCTAAACTATAGGAAAAGGGGTGAATTTAACCATGGATCACGAATTTCCGATAGCCTACGATGTGTTTGGCATTCCGGGTTTTCATGCGAATCTGTCTAACATTCTTATGCTGGCAGTAGCGGCAGTTATCGTACTTATTATAGGGATGGTCAGCGCGCGGTCAATTAAAATGAAGCCGACAGGAATGCAGAATGTGTTTGAATGGCTCATTGACTTTATTAAAAATATTATTTCCAACACGATGAGCTGGAAAACCGGCGAACGGTTTTTTGGATTAGGAATCACTATTTTCCTATTTATATTAGTCGCGAATCTTCTCGGTGTACCATTTATGCTCTTCACAGAAGAAACGCATACCGTCTGGTGGAGGTCCCCTACAGCAGACCCGATTATTACAATGACTTTTGCTATTATGGTACTTTTTATCTGCCACTATTACGGCATTAGGCTTAGAGGCGGAAAAGAATACGTGAAGGATTTCTTCCGGCCTATTCCTTTCTTATTCCCATTTAAAGTGCTGGAAGAGTTTACAAACACTATCACACTGGGAATGCGGCTTTCGGTAACTTGTATGCAAAGGAAATCCTGCTTACAATGCTTGCCGCGGCAGGTGGAGCCAGTGTACTGGTGCGCTTGGTGCAAGTGTGCCGATGATTGCCTGGCAGGCGTTCAGCTTGTTTATAGGAGGCATTCAGGCTTTTGTTTTCTTAATGCTTACCATGGTGTATCTGGCTCACAAAGTTGAGGAAGAACACTAGAAGTTTACTATTAGAAACAGCAGATTTTATATAAACTACAATACTAGGAGGATTTTTATTATGGGAGCTTTAGCAGCAGGAATCGCGGCAGGACTAGCCGCACTAGGTGCAGGTTTGGTGTATCACAGATCGTACGTGGAACAATTGACGGTGTAGCACGTCAGCCGGAATTAAAAGGTACATTACAGACGCTTATGTTTATCGGTGTGGCACTCGTTGAGGCACTTCCAATCATCGCGATAGTCATTGCCTTTCTCTTAATGGGTCAATAAACGGCGGAAATATGCATGCCGGAATAAAATGGCGAAGTCCTTCAACCGATGCTTCGCCATTCCTTTTGTAAAATGTAGAAAGGAGTGAAAGAAATGCCAGAAACACTAACGTTAGCGGATCCGCTATTCGCGATTGTAACGTTCACTATCCTCCTCCTTCTTCTCCGGAAGTTTGCCTGGGGACCGATGATGAACATGATGCAGGAGCGGGAAGAAAAAGTTGCCAACGATATTGATGCAGCGGAAAATAACCGTCTGGAATCAGAAAAATATTTAGAACAGCAGAAGCTTGAAATAGATCGTGCCCGTGAAGAGGCGCAGTCCATTATAGAATCAGCGAAGAAAACAGGAGAACAGCAGGGCAGGGATATTGTAGAACAATCCCGCCGTGAATCCGAGCAGGTGAAAGAAAATGCTCTGGCTCAGATCCAAAGTGAAAAAGAGCAGGCGGTGGCAGAATTAAGAGAGCAGGTAGCTACGCTTTCTGTCATGATTGCAACGAAAATTATCGAGAAGGAACTCGATGAGGCGGAGCAGGAAAAGCTTATTGAAGAATATCTTCAAGAGGCAGGCGGAAATCTATGAGCAACCCAGCAGCAGCAAGAAGATACGCCGTAGCCATATTTGAACTGGCCAGTGAAAAAGGAATGCTCGACGAAATCAATAACGAGCTTCAAGTAGTGAAGGAAACGTTTGTCCAAAACCCGGCATACATGGATTTTCTGGAAAATCCACGAGTTACGCAGGAAAAAAAGGCGGCTTCTATTGAAGAAACGTTTCTTTCAGCTAATGATATGATCCGCAGTACTTTACTGCTTTTATTAAAAAGAAGACGCATCGACTCGATCGTACTTATCGCCGAGCAGTATAAAAAACTTGCAGATGATCAGCAGAAGCGCGGTTTTGCAAAAGTATATACTGTAAAGCCTTTAAATGAGCAGGAAAAAGCGAGAATTTCTGAAGTATTTGCAAAAAGAGTCGGAAAAGACACGATATTCATTGAAAACATTATTGATTCATCGCTTATCGGCGGTATGAAAATACGCATTGGCGACACAATCTTTGATGGAAGTGTAAGAAATCAACTAAATCGTCTGGAACATCAGCTGATTTCCGGAAAAGACCTTAGATAGGGGGGAACGCAATGAGCATCAGACCAGATGAGATAAGCTCTCTCATTAAGCAGCAGATTGAAGGATTTGAATCCGATGTCCAGGCAAGCGAAGTGGGTACTGTCATTCAAATTGGTGATGGTATCGCCCGCGCACACGGCCTTGAAAACGCAATGGCCGGTGAACTGCTGGAATTTTCCACCGGAGTAATGGGTATGGCCCAGAACCTGGAAGAAAACAACATCGGTATTATTATTTTAGGACCGTACTCCGACATTCGTGAAGGAGATGAAGTAAAGCGTACAGGACGTATCATGGAAGTTCCTGTAGGTGAAGAAATTCTTGGACGCGTAGTAAACCCGCTTGGCCAGCCTTTGGACGGAAATGGTGCTATCGGCACCACGAAAACACGTCCGATTGAAAGCCCGGCGCCGGGTGTTATGGATAGAAAGTCCGTACATGAGCCGCTGCAAACAGGAATTAAAGCCATTGACTCTATGATTCCTATCGGACGCGGCCAGCGTGAACTTATCATCGGTGACCGTCAGATTGGTAAGACATCTATTGCCATTGATACGATCATCAACCAAAAAGATGAAGACATTATTTGTATCTACGTAGCAATCGGCCAGAAAGAATCAACCGTTGCAAACGTAGTGGAAACGCTTCGTCAGAAGGGAGCGCTTGATTATACTATTATTGTAAACGCAGGTGCTTCCGATCCGGCTCCGCTTCTTTACCTGGCACCTTATGCCGGCGTATCCATGGGTGAAGAATTCATGTACAACGGAAAGCACGTTCTTGTTGTATTTGATGACTTGACCAAGCAGGCAGCAGCCTACCGTGAACTTTCGCTGCTTCTCCGCCGTCCGCCGGGCCGTGAGGCATTCCCGGGTGACGTATTCTATATTCATTCCCGTTTACTGGAACGTTCTGCTAAATTAAGTGATGCGAAAGGTTCAGGCTCAATGACGGCTCTGCCGTTTGTTGAAACACAGGCCGGTGACGTATCCTCTTATATTCCAACCAACGTTATTTCCATCACAGACGGACAGATCTTTCTGCAGTCCGACTTGTTTTATTCCGGTGTTCGTCCCGCCGTTAACCCGGGTATTTCCGTATCCCGTGTAGGTGGTTCCGCTCAGATTAAAGCAATGAAAAAAGTAGCCGGTACGCTTCGTCTTGATCTCGCAGCATTCCGTGAGCTGGAGGCATTTTCGCAGTTCGGATCTGATCTTGATGAAGCAACCCAGGCGAAGCTGAACCGTGGTGCGCGTACTGTAGAAATGCTGAAGCAGGACTTGAACAAGCCGCTTCGTGTAGAAAAGCAGGTAGCGATTATTTATGCTCTGACCCAGGGCTATCTTGATGATGTTCCCGTAGTAGATATTCAGCGTTTTGAATCAGAGCTTATGGGCTATCTTGATGCAGAAGAAAAAGCACTTCTTGATGGAATCCGTGAAACAGGAAACCTTCCTGAAAAAGAAGACTTTAACCGTGCAATCGAAGGATTCAAGCGTACATTCAATCCTACAAAGTAATATAAGATAATCACCCTAAAGAAGAAGGTGGTGAGATAGTATGGCCTCTTTACGTGACATTAAAAATCGAATTAATTCGGTGAAAAAAACGAAGCAGATTACGAAAGCTATGCAGATGGTATCTGCTTCAAAACTAAACCGGGCCCAGCGTCATTCTCAGGCCTATGAACCGTACACGAGAAAAATAAAAGAAGTAGTAGCAAGCATTGCCGCGAGCAATACGGATGTAACCCATCCTATGCTTGAAGAGCGCACAGTCAAGAAAACAGCGTATATTATGATCTTCTCCGATCAGGGACTGGCAGGGGGTTACAATGCCAGCCTTTTCAGAAATTTCATACAGACAGTAGAAGAACGCCATTCTTCGAAAGAAGAGTACGGTGTGATCGTAATAGGCAGAATTGGCAGGGATCTTCTTAAACGAAAAGATATTACCATCTTTGACGAAGTAACCGGGCTTTCTGATCAGCCAAGCTTTGAAGATATTAAAAATATCACAAGACTTGCTGTTGATATGTATAAAGATCAGGAAATAGATGAGTTGAACATCTGGTATAACCATTTCGTGAATCCGATTCAACAGGATGTGACAGAGAAGAAAATTCTGCCGCTTACTGGTTTTGCAGAAGAAGATAAAAGTAATCAGTCCTATGAATACGAGCCTTCCGAAGAGGCAGTACTTAAACAACTTCTGCCTCAGTATGCAGAGAGCTTGATTTATGGGGCACTGCTTGATGCTAAGGCAAGTGAGTTCGGTGCACGAATGACAGCGATGAGTGCAGCAACAGACAACGCTACCGGCATCATCGATGACCAGACAATTGTGTACAACCGTGCAAGACAGGCAGCCGTTACGCAGGAAATTACCGAGATTGTCGGCGGCGCCGCAGCGCTTGAATAAAAGCCTTTAAAGTAACAGTGAGGAGGGAAATGAATGAACAACGGACGCATTACTCAGATTATGGGACCGGTTGTGGATGTGAGATTTCCAAGCGGCCATCTTCCTGAGTTAAATAACGCACTGACTATATCGCAGTCAAGTACGGCTGAAGGAACATCCGAGGTGCATGTGACGCTTGAAGTGGCACTTCACCTTGGCGACGACTCTGTTCGTACCATTTCCATGGGCTCTACAGATGGGCTCGTACGGGGAACAGAAGTAGTGAACACCGGCGGACCTATTTCCGTGCCGGTCGGCGAACAGACGCTGGGACGTGTATTTAACGTACTTGGAGATACGATCGATTTGGATGACAAACTGGAAGAGGACTCTGTAAGAAGCCCGATCCACAGACAGCCTCCTAAGTTTGATGAACTGTCAACGCAGGCAGAAATTCTCGAAACCGGTATTAAAGTAGTTGACCTGCTGGCCCCTTACGTAAAAGGTGGAAAGATCGGCCTTTTCGGAGGAGCTGGTGTTGGTAAAACCGTTTTAATCCAGGAGCTTATCAATAACATCGCGCAGGAACACGGCGGTATTTCCGTATTTGCCGGTGTTGGAGAGCGCACACGTGAAGGAAATGACCTTTACTTTGAAATGACCGATTCTGGTGTTATCAAAAACCGCGATGGTATTCGGACAAATGAACGAGCCGCCTGGTGCACGTATGCGTGTAGCCCTGACAGGCTTGACTATGGCTGAGCATTTCCGTGATAAGGAAGGGGCAGACGTTCTGCTCTTTATCGATAATATTTACCGCTTTACCCAGGCAGGTTCTGAAGTATCCGCCCTATTGGGACGTATGCCTTCAGCGGTTGGTTACCAGCCAACCCTGGCCACAGAAATGGGTCAGCTGCAGGAACGTATCACTTCAACGAAAACTGGTTCTGTAACGTCCATTCAGGCGATTTACGTACCGGCCGATGACTATACGGATCCGGCACCGGCTACAACATTCGCCCACTTGGATGCGACAACAAACCTGGAGCGTAAATTAACAGAGCAGGGTATTTATCCGGCTGTAGATCCGCTTGCCTCCACGTCCCGTGCCCTTTCTCCGGAAATTGTAGGAGAAGAGCATTACAAAGTGGCTCAGGAAGTGCAGCAGACGCTTCAGAAGTATAAAGAACTGCAGGATATCATTGCTATTCTAGGTATGGACGAGCTGTCAGAAGAAGACAAGCAAATTGTACACCGTGCAAGACGCGTTCAGTTCTTCCTATCTCAGAACTTCCACGTAGCCGAACAGTTTACCGGACAGACAGGATCTTATGTCCAGGTAAAAGACACTATCAGAGGATTCCGCGAAATTTTGGACGGAAAACATGATGACGTGCCTGAAGATGCGTTTCGTCTAGTAGGTCCAATTGAAGCTGTGCTGGATAAAGTAAAAGCATCGTCTTAATTATGGAGGCTGCTGTGAAGGAGGATAAATGATGTCTACTACCAATCTCAGTATCGTTACTCCTGACGGCACAGTTTATGAGGGAGAAGCAGACCTGGTCAGTGTACGTTCCACGACAGGGGAACTAGGTATACTGCCAGGCCATATTCCTTTAGTTGCGCCACTGGAAACAAGCCCTGTGCGGGTGAAAACAAATGCAGGCACAGATCTTGTAGCGGTCAGCGGCGGCTTTGTAGAAGTGCGTCCTGATACGGTAACTATATTAGCCGAGTCAGCAGAGCGCCCGGAAGAAATAGACAAAGATCGTGCGCAGACAGCAAAAGAAAGAGCAGAAGAGCGACTAAACCGTGCTAAACAGGAAGAAATTGATATCAAGCGGGCTCAGCTCGCTTTAAAGCGTGCTAATACCAGGCTTGAAGTAGCAAAACAAAAATAAAAAATGGTTCACTGTGTCCAAACAGTGAACCATTTTTTATTTTTATACGTTATCCTATTAAAGACCCTTATTTACAAGTCATTCATTTCTATATTTGTAATTTTCTATCTATTGTTGTAATCTTTTTGTAAAGATAATTTAAAAAACGTGTTATATTGTATTTACTATTTTTCTAAATATGGTACATTAGGTAAGGAAATATGTAACTTTTTCATTTTTTACACACACTTTGGTCCTTAATATTAAAATATAACGGTGACAACAGCGGGGTGTTTTAGGTTTATAATGAAAGGGAAAGGGAAAACTGACAGTCTAATACAAGGACTAGGAATTTTGACCCTTCTTTTATGTCTGCATATAGCTTATGATAGTGTGCGGATTGTACCGTCCTCAATAAGGAGTTTTTCAAATGGAAGCCGGTCAGGAAGCAGTTTTACATATACTCGTAAACATCTTCTTTCTTATAGTAGTATGGTGGAGCCTGCAGGCCTTTCGTTTTGATGTCTTTTTGAGAGATCCCGAAGGCTTGAAAGCTAAATTGCTTTATTTATTTGTCACAATAGCTATCAGTTATCTTGTGAGCTCTTTGGAGTATCTACAAGGATCTTTCATGCTGAGAAACCTGCTTTAAGACAAAATATCAAGAAAAAGCAATAAATCTGTAACCTTTGCTGCATGCTGCCGACTATATTAGGTGGAACCATGCTCAATGCAGCATAACTGACAATCGTCCCGTAACTAACCTAAGATAATCAATTGAGAATAATAATGTCTGATAATGATGTATTAAATAGTGGAGGGAAAAATGGTGGAAAAAATTCTAGTACGAGGCGGAAAACGCTTAAAAGGATCAGTGAAAGTAGAAGGAGCAAAAAATGCCGTTCTACCTGTAATTGCAGCATCACTGCTTGCAGAAACAGGAAAAAGCACGATCTATGAGGTACCGCCTTTAGCCGATGTATATACAATGAAGAGCGTCCTTTCCCATATTGACGCAGGAATTGATTATAAAGATGGAGTCTTTACAGCAGACGCAAGCGGATCAATCGGAACGGAAGCTCCTTTTGAATATGTGCGTAAAATGAGAGCATCTTTTCTTGTTATGGGACCAATGCTTGCGAGAAAAGGGCTTGCTCATATTGCCCTCCCAGGTGGATGTGCAATTGGATCCCGTCCAATTGACCAGCATTTAAAAGGTTTCGAAGCGATGGGTGCAGTTGTTGAGATTGGAAACGGCTATATTGAAGCCAAAGTAGAAGGACGCCTGCAGGGTGCCCGTATCTATATGGACTTCCCAAGTGTAGGAGCAACAGAAAATATTATGATGGCAGCGGCTCTGGCAGAAGGAACAACCATTCTGGAGAATGTTGCAGAAGAGCCGGAAATTGTAGATCTTGCCAATTATATTAATGCAATGGGTGGAAAAGTACGCGGAGCAGGCACCGGCACGATCCGCATTGAAGGTGTAGAAAGCATGCAGGGCGCGGTGCATACTATTATTCCAGACCGTATTGAAGCAGGAACATTCATGATTGCTGCAGCTATTACAGGAGGAGAGGTTTTCGTAGAAGGCGCGCTTCACGAACATCTCCGTCCTCTCGTAGCGAAAATGAGAGAAATGGGCGTTATTATTGAAGATGAAGATAATGGAATGCTTGTAAAAGGTCCAGACATGCTTCGTCCGGCTGATATTAAACACTGCCGCATCCTGGTTTCCCAACAGATATGCAGGCTCAGTTTATGGCTCTTCTTACACAGGCGCATGGAACAGCTGTCATTACGGAAACTGTCTTTGAAAACCGCTTCATGCATGCAGAAGAATTCCGCCGCATGAATGCCGATATTAAGACAGAAGGAAGAACAGCTGTTGTTACCGGCCCGGCTCAATTAACGGGAGCAGAAGTAGCTGCAACAGACCTTCGTGCAGGCGCTGCGCTCGTTCTTGCCGGTTTAGTGGCAGAAGGAGAGACATCCGTAACAGAACTCCGCCATCTTGACAGAGGCTACGTGGACTTCCATCAGAAGCTTCAGGCACTTGGAGCGAACGTTACGCGTGTCAGTGTAGAAGAAAGCAAAGTAGAAGAAGCAGAAGAAACAACCGTTCTTCGTTCCGTACAAAATCGTTAATAGCTAAAGACCAGGCCCGGCGCTTACGCGTCGGGCTTTTTATTTTGGGGAAATGGATAAAAAAAGTACACATTTAATTTCTTCTGCCGATATAGTGAAGGAGAGTTCTATAAGCAGCGGAAAGAAACTAAAAAAGGATGTGGAGCCCCGATGTTAAGAGGGTTTTATAGTGCAGCGAGCGGGATGATAACCCAGCAGCGGAAAACGGAAATGCTTAATAATAATATATCCAATGTTAATACACCTGGTTTCAAAGAGGATAAAGGGGCGATCCGGACGTTTCCGGAGATGCTTCTACAGGCAAAAAATACAACCGGGCAAAAGGGACAGGGCTCCCATCCTATTGGAGATCTGGCTGCGGGTGTTTATATGCAGGAAAAAACGGCTAACACGATGCAGGGAGATCTCCAGGAAACAGGAAATGCTGTTGACATTGCTATTTTAAATGGAAATATTCCTGAAAATGAAGCTGGAGATCCTAGTTCTATTTATTTTGCGGTAACGAATGATGAAGGAGAAACAGGATACTCCCGCAATGGTAATTTGGCCGTGGATGGGTCAGGATTTTTAACGACGAGCCAGGGACATTACATACAGGGCACAGACGGTCAGCCTATAGCTGTAGGCAATGAACGGTTTACATTAAGCCGGGACGGCATTGTGACAACGGAAGATGGGGAACAGGTTGGAGAGATGGCAATAGCCTATGCAGAGAACAGCGATGACCTCGTAAAAGAGGGATCCGGGCTTTACCGGTCGGAAAATGGGGAACTTCCCCTGGCCGGAGAAGCCGGCGCTGACTACCAGCTGCAGCAGGGCTTCGTGGAGCGATCCAACGTAGATGCGACCCAGACAATGGGAGAGCTGACAAGCAGCTACCGGAACTTTGAATCCAATCAAAAGATACTGCAATCGTATGACCAGAGCATGCAGCGCGCCGTAAACGAAGTCGGCCGTCTGGGATAGCCATAACTAAAGGAGACAGCTTATGAATTCAATGATGATGCCTGCATACAATACAATGGGAGAACTTCAGAAACAAATGGATGGCATTACCAATAACCTGTCCAACAGCGATCAAATTGGCTATAAACGAAGAGAAAGTACGTTTTCTGATTTACTGTTTCAGCAGATTAACAATCAGCCGAACGCCAATCAGCTGGGGCGCAGAACACCCGAGGGCATCCGCCAGGGAAATGGAGCGGGTATTGCCCAGACCGCTATCCGCCTGGAGCAGGGCGCATTGAAACAGACGGATCGTGAGCTTGATTTTGCGATTACCGACGAGGATTCCTTCTTTCAAGTAGAAAATACGCAGGGAGATGGAGCAGAGAGACGTTATTCTAAAGACGGAAACTTTAAGCTGTCTGAGAACCCGCAGGCGCCCGGATCATGGACATTAGTAAACAGTTCGGGTGAATATGTACTCGGAGAGAACGGGCAGAGAATAAACGTTCCTGACGGTGCAGGAGAGATTACGCTGCTGAATAATGGCCAGCTTACAGCTGTTCTGGAGAACGGGGAAACGGCAGAAATCGGCAGCATTGAACTGGCAAAAATACTAAAGCCGCAGCTTTTGGAAAACCAGGGCGGGAATTCTTATACACTTCCAGATCCTGCATTGCTTGATATCGCAGAAGAAGATATGATAGAGTTGCAACCGGGAACATCAGATCTGCTTCAGCAGAACACGTTGGAGCAGTCTAATGTTGATATGGGTCAGGAAATGACAAATCTTATTCAGGCACAGCGCAATTATTCCTTCAACGCCCGTGCGATTACGCAGGGAGACCAAATGATGGGGTTAATTAACAGCGTTCGCGGTTGATCAACCTGCTGGCTTGCCGGATAGATGGTATAGGAGAGAAGCCGATGAAGTCAGGAAAGAAGCCCAGGCAGGGGACGACTAGAACGGAACAAAGACATAGAGGAAAGCCGGCATCGGACAGCGGGAGCCCCCGTAAAGAAGATAGCCATGATAAACCTATTCCACCTTTATGGAAGCGTCTTGTTGGCCTGATTATCGTACTGCTTATTCTTGCTGTGGTGGGATTAATTGTCGGCTATCTTATTTTAGGAGACGGCGAATCTTTACACGTATTGAATCCCGTGACGTGGATTGAACTGCTCCGCTTTGTTACGGGTCGATAGATAGCACAGCCTGTTTATGGCATACTATAAGCAGGCTGTGTTTTATTATGCTCAAAAAAGAGGAGAGATACATATGTTAACCATCGATGAGATCAAAGAAATTATCCCGCACCGTTATCCCTTTCTTCTAATTGATAAAGTGATTGAAGTAGAAGATGGCAAGCGGGCCGTAGCTGTTAAAAATGTGACAGCGAATGAAGAGTTTTTTAATGGTCACTTCCCGGAGTATCCGGTAATGCCCGGCGTGCTTATTGTAGAAGCCATGGCCCAGACCGGTGCTGTAGCTTTGTTAAAGCTGGAAGAAAACCGGGGAAAGCTTGCTTTATTTGCAGGCATTGACGGCTGCCGGTTTAAGCGCCAGGTAAAACCGGGCGACCAGCTTACATTGGAAGTGGAAATTAAAGGCTTCCGCCGTTCTATCGGCAAAGGAAAAGCCACCGCTAAAGTAGATGGCGACATTGTAGCAGAAACAGAGCTGACTTTTGCGCTTCAGGACGCCCCGTCTTCTTAAATAAAGCTGATAATGAATAGCTGACAAAGCCCGCAATGCATCAATGCCGGGCTTTTTTTGTCGGGTTTATACAGGCATTATATGAAAAAGAACAAGGCGGCTGTGATAAAATAAAAAGAAACTGTTACAACGTATAAGGGGGGGCTCTTGCAATGCTTTTGACATCTAAAGAAAAAAAACACCTGCTTAAAGTATTAAAACGAGATCAATATAAATGGTTCCAGCCGCAGGCGGAAAAAGAAAAATCAAAAGAGCTGTACGATAAAATCAAACAGACTATTCGAAATGAAAAAATAAATGAAGATAAGCCCAGCAGTAAGCTTTAAAAATCCGTCCGTACGGTTTACGGATAAAGCGGAGTAAAGCAGGCGGTAAAAAACGAGAAAGCCCCCGGGGCTTTCTCGTTTTTTAGATTCCTATTAAGCTTGAACAGCCACAGTCCAGTTCATTTTATCTTCCATCATACCGGTTTGAATACCGGCAATCGTTTCATACAATTCAAGGGATAATTTCCCTGTTTCCCCATTGTTAATCGAAAGATCTGTGCCTTTCCATTTGAGCGTGCCTACCGGGGAAATAACGGCTGCGGTTCCTGTACCAAATATCTCTTCAAGGGTTCCATTTTCATGAGCCGCTTCTACTTCATCTATAGAGATCAAACGCTCAGTCACTGGAATATCCCAGCTTTTAAGGAGCTCGATTACAGAATTCCGGGTGATACCCTCCAGGATGCTTCCGTTTAGAGCCGGAGTAATAACTTCTCCATTAATTTTAAAGAAGATGTTCATGCTTCCTACTTCTTCTATATATTTCTTCTCAATGGCATCAAGCCAAAGCACCTGATCGTATCCGAGATCTTCTGCTTTTTTCTGGGCTTTCAGGCTGGCTGCATAGTTTCCGGCCGTTTTGGTAAAGCCTACGCCGCCTTTAACAGAACGAACATAATCATCTTCTACGAAAATACTCACAGGACTCATCTGTTCGGAATTGGAATAATAGGCTCCAACCGGGGACAAGATAATGATGAGCTTATAGCGTGAAGAAGGCTTGACGCTCAGGCTTGCTTCCGTTGCAATGATAAAGGGACGAATATAAAGCGACTGACCTTCTTTCGTAGGGATCCAGTCTTTTTCAAGCTTAACTAATTCTTTTAAAGCCTCCACCATGAAATCTTCGTCAATTTCCGGAATGTTCATGCGGCGGTTGGATTCGTTTAGGCGTTTGAAATTTTTCTCCGGGCGGAATAAAAGCAGCTTATCCTGAAAATGATACGCTTTTAATCCTTCAAATACCGCCTGCCCATAGTGAAACACAAGACTGGACGGATCCATGGTTAATGGCTGGTACGAAACAATTCTAGGGTCGTGCCAGCTCTCTTCCGTGCTGTAATCCATAATAAACATATGATCGGTGAATTCTGCGCCAAAGCGGAGGTTATCATAGTCCGGCTTTGCCTTTTTTTCTTCTCTCTCGTGAATGGTCAATGATAAAGACATACCGTATCGCTCTCCTTGTGTGTAAATACAATCGTATGGTGTGCATTATAGCAAGTATACTCTTAAAAAACCACTTAAGGAAAGAGTGTTCAGGAATAAGAGACAATCGATTTTTCGATAACGGGGCTTTTGCGAAATAATAAGAAAATACTTATGAGAAGCACCCCTGCCGATAAAATAAAACCGCCGGTATATTCGGTACCCGTTGTCACAGTGGCTGCGGCAAGCGGACCGATCAGCTGGCCGATACCATAGCTTGCTGTGAGACCGCCCATAATCAGCTGTGGTTTTAAAGGCTGCAGCTGTCTGGCAAGCATCATTGTTAACGCTACGATGCCCATGAAAGAGCCTCCATAGCCGATGGCAGAGATTACAGCAAATCCTGTGGTTGGAGAAAGTATAGGTAACAGCACTGCTGTTGTCTGCAGGATATAAGCGCTTTTCAGAGCGGAAAGTAATCCAATCCGATTTTGCAGCCAGGACCAGAATAAGCAGGAAGGGATAACTGCTGCACCAACAACTGCCCAAATATAAGAAGGAGATAGACCGAGTTCTCCTTTAGAAGACAAAAGGGAAATAATAAAGGTTCCAAATATAATGTATCCAAAACCCGCACAGCCATAAATAACGTACAGAGCCTGCACCGCCTTTGGATCCGGGTCACTCCCGGAAATAAAGGATGCCTTATCTGAAGAGGCTCCCTGATCGGGAAGCTCAGGCAGTTTCAGCTGAAGACCGAGCCAGATTAACAGGGACAGCACCAGACTGATAGCCCCGAAACCAAGCCATGCGCCCTCCATTCCAATCTTTTCGACCAAGGCAGGGGTAAACAGGCCGGAGAGCAGAATACCGCCTCCAACGCCTCCATAGAGCACCCCGGATACAGGCAGCCGGTCATACCTTCTTAATTTATTCAATACAAAAGCAGCAACGAGGACAAAAACGAGTCCACTTGCCACGCCTGAGAGAAGACGCCATATAAACCAGGGGAAAAGAGAACCGCTCCATCCCATTGCAGCTGTGGTGATAATACTAACAGCCAGCCCCGAATAAATAATACCTTTCCCTGGTTCAAGGCGGCGGGCCCACATCGCTCCAATGAAATAACCTGTGTAGTTAGCGGAAGCCAGAAGTCCGGCAGAAAAAGGAGTCAGTCCCTGGTTTTCCATTGGAGGAAGAAGCGGTGTAAAAGCAAATCGCCCGATTCCCATCACAACCGATAGAGCAAGAAATCCGGCTGCCATATAAATAATAGGTGTCCATTTCATTGTATCAGCCTCTTTTACGTAGTTCTTATTTCTTTTTTTGATGTATTTCCAATATTTTCAATTAATTATGAACTTAAAAATAGATATTCTTTTTAATGAAACTGCTATATGGTCCTATATTTAAAAACGAAAATTATTAAGTATAAAGACTTATATAAAAAGAAAGAAAATATATGTGGGGGGAGGCTGCGCTTTGTTTATTTTATGGCGGTCGTTCTTATTTTACACCAGATGTATCATTGGCAGTGCATAATGTTGAAACACAGCGGCTCTATTTGCGCTGCATCAAATGGCAAGCTATGGGGGATGGAAAAAAGGCTGTTTAAACGAAGAAGGAGATAGAGGATATAAAAGGTAGACAGAATATCTGATTGATTCGTTACAGGGTTGGAATAAAGCATTACGGGCTTTCTATGAACAGCAGAAAAACTAAAATAAAAAGCCGGCACCTTCTTATAAAGAAGGGACCAGCTTATTTTCCGGTGTACTGCTGTATTTATCATTAAAAGCTAAAATAGGGCACGATGCGCAGCTTTCATTGATTCCGGTGCAGGTAACCATGCATTCTATTTTTCCTTTATTGTATACCTGGGATAATTCCTGTTTGACATAACAGTCAAGTTTGGAGCAGAAAACCAGCTGTTCTGAAAGAGCATATTCCATCGTGTGCACCTCCCTTATTATTTGCCTTAAAAAGTATCTTCATACTTCTATATACCCATTATATGAGTGTAGAAACAACAATATGCCACATTCTTATAAAAAATATTTATAAAATTAAGGATAAAATGTTTAAAAAGCATTTAAATAAGGAAAATATTACTAGTATATGTAATGGTACATGAATTGCCTTTCTTTACCCGGAGGACTGTTTTGTTGTACCGGAAAGGGGAGGCTGACATGAAACACGGAAGATACATACTTTTTCTTATATTTCTTTCAGTCCTGCTGGCTGGATGCGGAACACAGAGTACAGATTCAGTTCTTCTGGAAGAAAGTCCGGAAACCCCCTCTTTTTTTCTGGTTTCCAATGAAGATAACATGACAGAAGAAAAACCTTTTTACGACGCACTTCTTACTTATTCCAATGCATGCGGAGAAGCCGGAGGGGCGGCGGTGGAAATCTTAAGTCAAACAGCTGGAACCGAAAGCGGCCCTGCGTCTTTTCTTTTTGTGGAGCAAGAGCAGGAAACGCCATATGACGGCGAAGTTGATGCAGAGAGCATCTATGGTTTTATGGAAGAACATTCCCCGTGTACGTCGGAAAATAAGTACTAAACAGTAGCAACACTTTATTTCTGAGAGTATAATGAGGAAAATGATGTTTGTTGATAGAGAGAGGTAAACTGCAATGAAAGATAATTATATTTCAAAGGAGTTCGCTGATTCACTCGTTGGTCAGACTATTGATTCAGCACAAGTGGGCGTTACGATTACCGATCCCTCCCAGCCGGATAATCCCATTATCTATTTAAACAATGGTTTTACCAAGATTACAGGCTACACGAGCATTGATACGCTGGGACGTAACTGTCGATTTCTGCAGAGTGATGTAGCGGGAGAAGAAGCGGTTGAAGAAATGCGCCGAGGCATAAAAGAAAAAAAGCCGGTTACCGTCGAATTACGTAACCGTCGCAAAGATGGCAGCGTTTTTTGGAATGAAATTTACATAGAGCCTCTCTATAGAGAGGGTAAGCTCTATTTTCTCGGCGTGCAGAAAGATATCTCCAAACAAAAAGAGTATGAAGAAAACCTGGAAAAAACCCAGGAGCAGGTTTCACAGCTTTCCACGCCTATCGTACCTATCACAAAAGAATTTTCCATTCTTCCTGTGATTGGGGATTTATCCTATGAGCGATTTGAGACAATCCGCAATTATATATCGGAAACCTATCATTCGATGCACTACTCTTATCTGGTACTGGATTTATCCGGACTGGGTAAATACGATGATATGGTGGCAGACGGCTGTTGAATCTGAATCGACTTCTAAAGATGCTTGGGCTAAACTCATTATTACAGGGCTTTCTCCGGAGCTGTCCATTGCCTTTGTAACGAGAAATATTAATTTAAGCGATATTCAGACAGCATCCACTGTGAAGAGTATCTTGAAGCAGTATGGTATAACGTAAAAAGCCGAAAATCCCAAAAGGGGTTCTCGCTTTTTTAGTGTTAGTTTTTCTTTTTTAAATTCCCAATGCCTTCCTGGGCTTTACCTTTTGTTTTATCTTTTTTTCCATCGGCCTGCATATCCGGATCATTTTTTGCATTTCCTACCTGATCTTTTACTTCACCTTTGGCTTTGTTAACAGTGCTTTTTGCTTTGTCGCTGAAATCTTTTTATCTGCCATTACGTTTCGCTCCTTTTGTAAGTTGATACTTTTCTATTCCTTTCCTTCAGGGAAATGAAACCGGATTATGATATACTAACGGCTGAATAAGGAGGGTAATCCTATGGACAAAACAAGGAATCCACTTTCGGCACTTCTATTCAATCGGTAGACGGGCACTATTGATTCTGGATCTGCTTCAGGAAAAGCCTGAAGGAATGGGAGTAACGGAACTGGCCAACAAGATGGATGTAGCTAAAAGTACGGTACCGTATGCTGACGTCATTGCAAAAGAAAAAATATGTAATGAAATGTCGGATAAATACATGCTTGGCTTAAAATGCCTGAAATAGGCGAAGCTATGTCAGCCGTCTTGATATACGAACGATAGCCTCCCCTATATTAGAAGCGCTTTCCAAAAGAACAAAAGAAACGGTTTCATTTGTACTATGGATGAAGGAGAAGTTGTTTATATCGATAAAAAAGAAAGTGAAGCCGTCATACGATGTTTTCCCAGATTGGAAAACGTGCCCCTGTTCACTGTACGGGAGTAGGTAAGGCAATGCTTGCTTTTTATCCGGAGAAACAGATTGAGTCTATTCTCGACAGGCATCCTATGCAAAAGTTTACGGAAAATACGATTACGACAAAAAACAAATGATGCCCCAGCTGGCAGCTATTCGCAAAAAATGGCTGGGCGCTTGATGATGAAGAACACGAAGAGGGGATTAGCGTGCGCGGCAGCACCCGTATTTAATCGAAACAGGAGGAGAAATAGAGGCAGCTATTAGTATCGCAGTCCCAATGATTCGAGTGAAAAACGAAGATTTTGATAGCTATATAGAGGAAATCAAAACAGCTGCTCATGAAATATCAAAAGCGATGGGTAGTAAAGGAGCTTCTTGACGGCGCTTTCAAAATGAGTATAATAATAAAAATACATGGAAGTATTTTTATTTAACCTTATTAAGGAACGGTGTTCCTTAATAAGGAACAAGGAGGAGCTATGAAAAACAAGATACTTGAAGTATTAAAAGAGAAAAAGCTGGCAGCTATTATTCGTACAAACTCGAGTAAAGATCTGGATAAAACGATTGAAAGTCTTTACAGGGGAGGTATTCATTTTATTGAAGTGACATTAAATACTCCCCGGGCCCTGCAAGTTATAGAAGAAAACAAAGATCTTTATGATGATTTGTATCTTGGCGCCGGAACGGTTCTGGATAAAGAGTCTGCGTCAGCGGCCATCAGAGCAGGAGCTTCTTTTCTTTTGACCCCAACTCTTGATGAAGACGTAATAAAAACTGGAAATCAGTATGGAGTGCCCGTCATTCCGGGAGTCATGACTCCAACGGAAATACTGGCTGCTTACCGGGCTGGAGCCGAGTTAGTGAAGATTTTTCCAGCTCATACGTTAGGCAGTTCGTATCTTAAAGATGTGAAAGGACCGCTCCCGTTTGTAGAAGCAATGGCAGTAGGAGGTATATCAAAAGACAATATGCCGGAATATTTACAGAAAGGCTGGCATTCAGCTGGCATTGGAAGTTCCCTTGTGAATCCGGAATGGATAAAAAATCAGGAATTTGAACGAATCGAAAAGCAGGCAGAGATATTTGTAGACCTTGTGCGTCAGACAGAAAGGAAATAGAGATGAAATATATTATGCTTATTGATTCAGGAACAACAAATTCCAGAATCAAGCTGGTAGAGCAATATTCTACAAAAGTTAAAGACTCGGTAAAGGTGGAAGCAGGAGTCCGGAACACCGCAATAAATGGCACAAACGAAGAATTAAAAAAAGCAGTCAAGCAAGGGATGGAAAAGCTCTTAAAAGATAACAACATCCAAAAGCAGGATATTAATTATATTTTAGCATCCGGGATGATCACATCGAATTTAGGCCTGCATGAGGTACCTCATCAAGAGGCACCGGCGGATGCAGAGAAACTGGCCGCTGCTATGGAAAGGTGCTCTCTGGAGGAAATGCTTTTTATACCATGTTATTTTATTCCAGGCTTGAAAAGTATAAAAGAATTGAAAGGCCGTAAAGAGGTGCTGGACGTGATGCGCGGCGAGGAAACAGAAGCTATTGGCCTGATGGAGGTAATGCAGCTTTCAGGAAATGGAACACTAATGCTTCCTGGTTCGCATACCAAGTGGATTAGAGCGAATGGTCAGGGAGAACTGCTTTGGAGTTCCACCAGCTTAAGCGGAGAATTATTAAAGGCTGTACAGTCCAGGACTGTTCTTTCTGATTCGCTTCCAGAGACCCTGATAACTAAACTTGATGAACATGCATTGTGGAAAGGGTTTTCAGCTGCAGAAAGAATGGGAGTAAACAGGGCATTGTTTCAGATTCGTCTGCAGCACTTATCGGGCGAGACAGAGGAAAATGAAAGGGCTAATTTTTTAGCCGGCGTCATTTTCCACTCGGATATTACTGCGTTAAAAGAAATGCATCAGCAGAATGACGGATGGGTACTGGTAGGGGGATCCTTTCCTTTAAAGGATGCCGCAGCATCTTTAATTAAACGGGCCCTTCCGAAAGTGGAAGTAATAGAAGCTTCTTCTGATGAAGTGGAGCAGGGAGCCTTAAGAGGGCCACTGTTAATAGCAGAAAATAAGGAGGAGTTATCAACATGAAAATTACAGGATACGAATTATTTCAAGTGCCGCCGAGGTGGCTTTTCTTGAAAATTGAGACGGCAGAAGGCATCACAGGCTGGGGGGAACCAGTTATCGAAGGAAAGGCCCATACAGTTAAAGCTGCTGTAGAAGAAATGATGGAGCAGCTTGTAGGACTGGATGCCCGGAGAATTGAAGATCACTGGAATATGCTTTACAGGTCCGGTTTTTACCGTGGAGGACCTATTCTAATGAGTGCGCTGGCTGGTATTGACCAGGCCTTGTGGGACATTAAGGGGAAATATTTTAACGCCCCCGTGTATGAACTGATGGGAGGCGCTTGCCGTAACTCTATTGGTGTGTATTCCTGGATCGGCGGGGACAGGCCTTCAGATGTAGGGGCAGCTGCCAAAGCAGCGGCAGATTCCGGGTTTGCTGCGGTGAAAATGAATGGTACAGAAGAGCTTCAGTATATTGATTCCTATCAAAAGATTGATGAGGCTGTAGAAAGAGTAGCTGCTGTAAGAGAACACGGCGGAAAGTATATGGGAATTGGAATTGATTTTCATGGGCGTGTGCACCGGCCGATGGCAAAAATTTTGCGAGAAGAAGCCCGTGCTTCCTGAAAATAATGAAGCGCTGCGCGATATTGCCAGGCATACTCATATTCCCATTGCCACAGGAGAAAGAATGTTTTCCCGCTGGGATTTCAAACCTCTGTTGGAGGATGGTTATGTTGATATTATACAGCCGGACGTTTCCCATGCTGGAGGGATTACGGAAATGAAGAAAATAGCTTCCATGGCTGAAGCATACGACGTAGCGCTTGCCCCCCACTGTCCGCTGGGTCCGATAGCACTTGCTTCATGCCTTCAGGTGGATGCTACTTCCCATAATGCCTTTATTCAAGAACAAAGTCTGGGTATTCATTATAATAAAGGAAGCGACCTGCTTGATTATATAAAGGATAAGACCGTATTTGACTACGAGGATGGAGAAGTCAAAATACCATCAGGTTCGGGTCTTGGCATTGAAATAAATGAAGACTATGTAAGAGAACAAGCCCTTAAAGGCCACAATTGGAAAAATCCAGTATGGCGCCATAAGGATGGCAGTATTGCCGAATGGTAAAAAAAGCCGGTCCGTTTTGTAAGACGGACCGGCTGCTTGTATTACAATCTCTTTCGGGAGATAGCCTCCCGGATTAAGGATAACGCTTCCTGCGTCTGCTGTTTTCTCTTCACGCAGTAATTCACATACAGAGTATCAAGCAGGGACAGCTCAGCAATCCTGGAAGCCAGTGCTTCTGAACGATATTCGGTTTCCTGAGCTACTGTGTACAGAGAAATATCTGCCTGTTTTGTAAGAGGAGACTTCGCATAGTTAGTAATAGCAATAGTCCGGGCTCCTCTGCTCTTAGCTACTTCGAGCACTTCAAGCAGGTCTTTATTGGCCCCGGTATGAGATATGAAAAAGGCAGCATCTTTTGGCTTAAGCTGAGAGGCGGCCATCAGCTGTAGATGATTGTCGGTGTAAGCCAGGCTTGAGAGACCGGTGCGCATGAATTTGTGCTGGCCGTCCTGCGCCGTTACGCCGGAACCACCGCTGCCGTAGAAATGAACCTGGCCCGCTTCCAATAGGATAGTCAATGCTTCCTGGAGTGTTTCTTTCTTCTGAATATCCCTTGTATGGGCAAGGGCCGTCATATTGGATTGAAATACTTTGTTCATAATCGTTGTTTCGGAGTCTTCCTCTTTTATATCTTCATGAATATCTTCAATAGGTGTTACAAGTTCAGAAGCAAGTGAAATTTTCATTGCCTGATAGCCTTTAAATCCCAGATGCTTACAAAATCGAAAAACCGTAGCATCTGCTACATGAAGATCGTCAGATAATTGGTTAATGGTAGAATGAATAATTTTTTCGGGATTTTCTAACACATAATCAGCAATCTTTTTTTCTTTTACGCTCATTTGTTTATAAGAAGAATGAATACGGTGAAATACATGAGGGACGGATGCATCGGCCATATAGGGCTCCTTTCCGAATCTGCTTTCCTGATAGTGTAAAGCAAACATAAAAAGAAGAAAAGTTAAAAGAAAAAAATTTTCAGGTTGTTTAAAATTTTATTTCTTGTATAATAAAAAAATAAGAAAAATATTTTCATAAGAGTAAAAATGAAAACGCTGTAATTATACAGGGAGGCACAATAAATGAAAGCGATTATTGGAATTGATATAGGCACAACAAGTACGAAAACGCTCGCATATGGTACTGATGGCCGCATATTCTCAGAAATAGAGAAAGAATATCCGCTTTATTCGTCGATTCCTTCAGAAAAAGAACAGGATCCGGAAGAGGTGTATGCTGCTGTAATCGAAACATTAAGAGAGACAGTAACCACTTTGAGAGAGCAGGGAGTAGATACAGCCGGAGTGGGATTCAGCTCAGCTATGCACAATATTATGGCTGTTGATGAAGGTGGAAATCCCCTTACCAGGCTCGTTACCTGGGCAGACCAGCGCTCGGTAAAAGAAACGGAAGCTTTAAAAGAAGGTAGCGGGCATGAGATTTTTCTGCGGACGGGCACGCCAATTCACCCAATGTCACCGCTCACTAAATTAATGTGGTACCGGGAACATGAGCCCGATCTTTTTAAGAGGGCAGCAAAATGGATTTCAATAAAAGAATTTGTTTTCTACCGGCTGTTTGGCACATACGCAGTCGATTATTCGATTGCTTCTGCGACAGGGTTGTTTCATCTTAAAAACCTGGATTGGGATGAGGAAGCCTTACAGACAGCAGGAATTACAAAAGCGCAATTATCTGATCCGACCGACACGAATACTATCTTCACAGGCCTTCAAAAAGAGCTTCAAAAAGAGATTGGCCTGTCAGCTGAAACACCCTTTGTTATCGGTGCAAGTGACGGTGTACTTGCCAACGTAGGTTCAGGCGCGCTGGCTCCCGGAGTAGTAGCCTGCTCGATTGGAACAAGCGGTGCTGTCAGAACAGTAATTGACCAGCCTTATGTAGATCCGAAGCAGCGGATTTTCTGCTACGCTCTCTCCGAAGGAAGATGGGTGATCGGCGGACCGATTAATAATGGAGGTATTGCGCTGCGCTGGGCTCGTGATAAATTATTTCCGGATTTGAAAAAGCTGGCGGAAGAGGAAGGTAAAAATCCATATGAGGTTTTGAATGAGATCATTGATTCGGTGGCTCCTGCTTCAGATGGTTTGATATTTCTTCCTTACTTAATAGGAGAAAGAGCTCCCTTTTGGAATTCTGATACAAAAGGTATGTTCTTTGGACTAACGCTTCATCACGGCAGAGAGCATATGCTTAGAAGCGTGATGGAAGGCGTCATGATGCAGATGTACTCTGTTGTTATTGCTTTAATGGAAGCCGGCGTAGAGCCAAAGCAGTTCAGGGCAGGCGGAGGCTTTGCTCGTTCACAGATATGGAAGCAGATGATGGCGGATATGTTCGAAACAGAAATTGTGATTCCGGAAAGCCACCAGGGCTCCTGCTACGGAGCGGCATGGATGGCGATGGAAGCACTTAACATGGTGGAAAGCCTGGACAGCATAGAACAGACTATTTCCATCGATGAAAAAATACCCAATTCAAAAAAATGTAACGGCATATAGAGATATTAAGCCGATTTTTTACGGATGGCAAGAGACCTGCAGGATGAGTTTAAAGCAATATCTGATGTGCAGCGCTCCCATGCGGAAGGGAAAAGACAGCTTTCAGCTGATCATGAGGAGGAAATACTATGACAACATCAACGCCGTGGCTCGTTATTGTTGCGGTACTGGCAGTCGTTCTACTTTTATTTCTAGTAATGAAGACAAAGCTGCAGCATTTATTGCATTACTGCTTGTCAGCTTTATCGTAGGACTCGCTGTTGGGATGCCGCCTGGTGAAATTATAGAAACGATTGAAGCTGGAATGGGAGGGACCTTGGTTTTTATTGCAGTAATTATTGGACTCGGGGCGATGTTCGGGGAAATGCTGCGTGTCTCCGGAGGGGCCGACGCCTTGCATTGACGCTGATGGACAAATTTGGAGAGAAAAATGTTCCGTGGGCGCTTTCTCTAACTGGTTTTATTATATCTATACCTGTGTTTCTCGACGTGGGCCCTTGTTATTTTAGTACCGATTCTATACAGTTTAGTCCAGCGTACCGGTAAATCCCTGCTTTATTTTGGGATGCCGCTTTGGCAGGGCTTGCAGTCACCCATAGTTTTATTCCGCCGACGCCGGGGCCAATTTCTGTAGCAGCTCTTCTTGGAGCAGATCTAGGATGGTTATCTTATTTGGCGTGATTGCCGGAATACGGCGGTAGCTATTGCCGGTCCGATTTTTGGTAAATATATTGGCAGCAAAATTCAGGTAGGCGTGCCTGAATATATGATGGAACAGATGAAAGAAATGGACTACGACCGTGACCTTCCAAGTTTTCGAAGCGTTGTAGCTATTATTACGCTTCCGCTCGTGTTAATTCTGGTTAACACAACTGCTGATCTTATTCTTGAAGATGGAAGCACGCTGCAGGTAATACTTACGTTTATTGTCATCCATTTGTAGGCGCTTACCATGGCAGCTCTTTTGACCTTTTACATTTTTGGTATCCGCCGTGGCTATAAAAAGAAGAAATACAGCAGATCACTACAAAAGCGCTCGAACCTGCAGGCATTATTATTCTTGTTACTGGTGCCGGCGGGGTGTTTGGTGAAATGCTCATTCAATCTGGAATAGGGGATGTACTTGCAGATTCGATGCAGAGCGTGCAGATGCCGCTGATGTTATTTGCTTTCATCACAGCGACGATCGTAAGAATCGCCCAGGGCTCGGCAACGGTATCAATGATAACCGCAGCGGGTCTTGTGGCACCGCTTTTGGACACCTATAACGTCAGTGACCCGATGCTTGGCCTTCTGGTTATTGCCATTGCCTCCGGCGCGACCGTTGTGTCCCATGTAAACGATTCTGGCTTCTGGCTTGTAAACCGCTATTTTGGATTAACTGAAAAAGAAACGCTTCAATCATGGACAGTAATGGAAACGATCATTGGTGTTGTTGGCTTTACTGTCGTATTCATTATCAGCTTTTTCGTATAAAACAAGAGGAGGACATATATTATGAAAATTGGATTAGTAGGATTGGGAAAAATGGGGTTTAATATTGGAGCGCAGATGCTGGAGAAAAAGCACGAGGTAGTGGCTTTTGATTTGAATAAAGAGTTCGCGGATTCGTTTGTAAGTGAAGGGGGTACAGCGGCTGACAGCCTGCAGGATCTGGTGCAGCAGCTGGAGACGCCTCGCGTTATCTGGGTTATGGTGCCGGCCGGCGAACCGACAGAAAAGGTGCTTAATGAAATAGCGGGGCACTTAGACGAAGAGGATATTCTAATTGATGCAGGAAATTCGCACTACAAGGAATCGGTAGAACGTCATAAGGCGCTCTCCGAACGTGGTATCCGGTTTATGGATATGGGCACAAGCGGCGGTATTTCCGGTGCCCGCAACGGAGCCTGCTTTATGGTAGGCGGGGCTAAAAGTGCCTTTGATCACATTGAGCCGGTTCTTGATGACCTATCTGTCCCGGACGGCTATCACTATTCAGGAGAAGGCGGAAGCGGGCACTACTTGAAAATGGTGCATAATGGCATCGAATATGGAATGATGGCGGCAATTGGAGAAGGATTTGACCTTCTCGAAAAAAGCCCCTTTGACTATGATTATGAAGGAGTAGCCAAAGTGTGGAACAATGGTTCGGTTATCCGGGGCTGGCTCATGGAATTAATGGAAGAAGCGTTCAAAGGCGATGCGAGACTCGATGATATAAAAGGTGTTATGCATTCTTCCGGCGAAGGAAAGTGGACTGTAGAATCGGCGCTTGATATGGAAATGGCGGCACCTGTTATTACGATGGCTTTAATGATGAGATATCGTTCGCAGGAGGATGATACATTTACAGGAAAGGTTGTTGCGGCACTGCGCCACGGATTCGGTGGTCATGCAACAGAGAAAAATACCGGTAAGTAAATGACCAAAAGCTGTTCCCTGTTAATAGGGAGCAGCTTTTTTTATAGAATATGGCGGAATTGATTGGATTGTTCTTCCAATTCTTCAGCGGCCCGGCTGATTATATGAAAGTCTTCCGCAGCCTTCTTAATATGCAGCTGGCTGTCTTTTACTCCCTGCTGGGAACGAGTGGTGCCTTTGCTTATTTTGTCTACTTCCCGGGTAATACCCTCTACATGGGTATTAACTTCTTTTGTTGACTCCTGCGCCCGGGTGGCAAGCTTTCTTACTTCTTCTGCTACAACGGTAAACCCGCGTCCATGTTCACCGGCTCTTGCTGCTTCAATAGCAGCATTTAGTGCAAGCAGGTTGGTCTGGGCCGCAATCTCCCTGATCGTTTGCACAATATCATTAATAGAGGCTGCCTGTTCCTCCAACGATTGTAACGTACTCAGGTTTTTATCTGCCTCTGCTGCTATACTATCAGCATTGTTCAAAAGGTTTTTGCTTCTTTCTACGCCGCCCTGTGCCCGGTTTAATAAATTTTCAGCCATTCCCTGGATACGTGACGACATAGCCGTGATTTCCGTTTCCCGGGGTGTAATATCTGTAGCGATTTTAATAACGGCGCTGACTTTCCTGCGTTCATCAAATACCGGCATGTAGGTGGCTTCTAAAGTGATTACTCTGCCACTGCGGGTGATACGCTGGATTTTATCTTGAAAAGAGACGCCGGAACGTAATCGCTTCCAAAAGTTTACATACTCCATACTGTTAACGAAGTCGGGCAGGCAGAGTTCTTTATGGTGCATACCAGCTAATGCTTCGGCAGTATACTCAACGGCGTCTGCAAATAGAGCGTTTGCCCATAGAATGGTGCCGTCCGGCTTAAATTCAATCATAGCAAGAGATTTTTCCATAGAAGCTAGTACGGCCTGCTGCTCGAGTACCTGGTGTGAACGAGTTAGTGTAGTCATGATGTGTCCTCCGATTTACATAATAGGTGTAAACTATATATCGGCAGAACATAAAAAACATTAATAATAAATAGTAACTATTTTAAATATACTATAAATATTTTAATATTTTTAAAATTTAAATTGATATATTGCAAAAAATGCATAAAAAAAGAGTCTGGCTTAGAAAAGTCAGGCTTCTTAATCAGTATTATGTATATATAGCAGGGTTAGGATACATCAAACGAAAAATTCTACGCTTGCAGCAGGGTAAGCCGAGCAGGTATCCGAGCCCTGCATTCTGGTAATTCCCTCATCGAAGGAATTTATTTGTTTGTCATAGTTATGCTTTTACTTTTGTTTTCTTTGTTCTTTTCTTAAATAGCGGCTTTTTCTCAGCTTTAACAACAGTAGTTGAATTGTTCTGCTGTTCAGCATCTTTGCCATAAAGCTCTCTTGCTTTAGTGTACATTAGTGTCAATTAATAACCCTCCTTTTTATCTTCTTATAAACACTTTTCCCGCTGTGTTTTTTCTCGCAAACATACGATTTTACAGACAAAAATCAGTCGGCGGATTACCTGGGAAATAAATTGCTTATAAGGGAAAATTAAACCATTTTTGAAGCACTGTCAATAGAAGAATTTCAATAAAGTTCTATAAATTTAGATAATTTCTCTAAAGCGCTTCTGACAGTAAATACAGCGGATTTATAAAAAGGAAAAATTCTTTTTTTGCAAAGAAAAACCACTCCTTTTCAAGAGCGGTTTTTCAGGAAATTAAGAGCTTGTTTTTAATGCTCTTTTTAAAATTTTACCGGTTGCGTTTTTCGGAAGTTCTTCGATGAATTCAATATCAGCAGGAAGTTTAAATTTGGCCAGGTGCTGGCTGCAGAAGTCGTGAACATCCTCTGTTGTTAATTCTTTATTTTTTGTCACAACAAATGCTTTAATTTTTTCTCCGTATGATTCATCCGGCTCTCCGAGAACCGCTGCTTCTACGACATCCGGATGCTGATATATGACCTCTTCTACTTCCCGGGGATACACATTATAACCGCCTACAATGATGAGATCTTTTTTGCGGTCTACAATGTAAATGTAGCCGTCTTCATCCATCCGGGCGAGGTCACCGGTATGAAGCCAGCCGTCGCGGATAGTCATGCTGGTCTCTTCGGGAAGGTTTAAATAACCTTTCATTACATTAGGACCCTGCACAATCAGCTCTCCCACTTCATTGCGGGGCACTTCCCTGTCTTCCGGGTCCACGACTTTATTTCGAATTCCGGGAAAATCCACGCCGACGGAGCCGGCTTTTCTTTCCCCGTTAAGCGGGTTAAAAGCTGTAACTGGAGCACTTTCTGAAAGTCCGTATCCTTCTAGAATCGGCACTTCAAATCGCTGCTGGAATCGTTTGAGAAGCTCTACCGGCATAGATGCACCGCCGGAAATACAGAGACGGATGGAAGAAAGCTCTTCTTTTCCGATATCAGGCATCTGATTAATAAAGTTATACATTGTCGGTACCCCTGCAAATAAAGTCACCTGATGCTTCTGTATGGCTGCCACGGTTTCTTTTGGACTAAAGGCAGGCATAATAACAATAGGTACTCCTTTAATAAGAGAGGCGTTCATTGATACCGTCATACAGAAAACATGGAACATCGGCAGTACCGCCATAGAGACATCTTTTTCTTCGTATTCCATGGCATCTGCGGTAGCCAATGCGTTGGAAAGTACATTTTCATGCGTTAAAATGGCTCCTTTTGGCCGTCCGGTCGTACCGGATGTATAAAGAATAACTGCGGTATCGTCTTTTGTAAGGGTAATGTCGCTTAATGGCGCCTGGTTTTCATCTAGCAGGGAGGAAAAAGAGATATAATCCGACGAAGGCTCAAGGTCTTCTCCTGTTAAGATAACGTGATCGAGAGAAGAGAGCTTATCTTTTGCCTGCAGCAATGGGTCCTTCATTTTTCCTATACCAACGATAGCTTTTGCTCCTGAGTTGGAAAGAATAAACTCCAGCTCACTTGCCGTATACATTGGGTTCATCGGGACAACGGCTGCTCCGATACGAAGGATGCTGTAATACGCAAATTCGGGAGAGTTACCGAGCAGAAGTGCTACGCGATCACCCTTTTGGATGCCGAGAGATTCCAGCACGCCGGCGGCCTGATTAATGTTTTCAGCAAGAGAAGAGTAAGTGAAGGGCTGATCCTGCCATATGTAAGCAGGAGAATCAGCGGAGACAGCTGCATCTAAATAATCTATCAGTGTAGTCAATAAATGAATCCTCCTTTTTAAAATAATGAATGAATGGTCATTCAATGTAAGCGATAACAAACTACTACAATAAACATAATCTCTATGAACATGTCAAGAAACGAATCCCTGCTGAAAATAAAGAAGCGGGCTTTATGCCCGCCTCCTGTTAATTATCTGTCTGTTTTCCGAAGTAAAAAACACCTATGGCCCAGGATAGAATCATTAGTATACATACTCCAATGAAGAACGGCACAGGGCCAAATTGGAAAATAAGCGGAACGGAAGCTGCAGTAACAAGACCCCCGCCCACCATCGGCTCAAACAAAATCTGCTTGTAGCCAAATGCAGTCATTGCCGGTGATTTATTATCCGGATCCGCTACTTTCATCAGCAGCAGCCCGGTAGCCGCCACGCCGGTGGCCTGTCCGAAATCACCCATTCCCCTTTCAAACCAATAGGAGGGAATCATGCGTGGAGCGAGATAAATAAAGCCAAACACGTTCAGCAGAATACCTCCTACTGAAAGAATAATAAATGGAACAAAATATGTTCCCAGCACTGATAAGGCGAGAGTAGCAAGAGCACTTACGATTAAAATATCAAGAGCCAGCCCCTGAATCCGGTTAATCAGCCCGCGGTCGATCGTTTCATCGTATTTAGTGAAGATGAGCTGGATAATGATTCCGCCGATCATCGCAAACGGAAACAGTGGAATATATTCGAATAAAAATACGTCCGTCCATGCTCCCCATGTAACGGTTTCGAGCCAGACGAAAAGCATTAGCCTATAAAAATGGCCAGAGCGACGTAGGCGACGTGAAGAGCCAGCGGGTCAATCGAAGTAGGGGATGTAGTCATTTCTCCGGCAGATTCGCGGTTTTTCTGTTCTACGATACCAAGCTGTTTTTCCACAGAAACATCGTCAGGATGCTCCAGTATTTTCGCACGTCCGGTTCTTACCCCCAGTTCAGCATAATAATTCCTACTATAACACCGGAGAGCACCCCGACCGTAGCTAAGCCTATAGCAAGATCATAGCCTTCTGGAAATCCAATTTGTTCAAATGTACCCTGCAGGCCGGCCGCTGTTCCGTGTCCGCCGACAAATCCGATTTCAATCAGTGCTCCGGCTGCAGGAGGCAGATCGAAAAATGGAGTTAAAATCATCATAGCAAGTCCAAGTCCTACTACGTATTGTCCCCACGAAAGCGTGTAGCCGAGCGCTATCTGCGGACCACCTGTTTTCCACATGCTCTTAACGCTAGGGAGCGCAAATCCAATGAACAGGCAGGCGAATACAATATTAATCAGAAGCCCTGGGAGAGCAGCCCATGTGTCGTACATTGCTTCTGTAAAAATACCGTATTCCATTACATTGCTCCCTGTGACGGCACCGATGATTCGACCCAATACTTCCGGACCGAGCAGCAGTGCCAGAAAACCGCCAATAAGCGAGCTTGGAAGAAACAGTTTCTGCAGCGTTACAGACTGCAGACGGATCCATTTGCCGATAACCAGAACAATACTGATGATCACAATAGCAAACCCAATCGCATCGTAAGACATAATACCCCGCCTTTTTATGTATGTTTATTAAAATATTAACATAATTGCAAGCGATTTTAATTCTTTTTTCTATAGAAGGAAGGAAAGGAAGTTCCTCCTATAGAAAAGGTATAGTATAACGAAGGAAATGATACATAGGTGGGATAAAATGGAGAAACCGTATATTTTAGCATATGGAAGAGTAAGTGAAGAAGCACTGAATAAGCTCGGACAGGATTATGAAACAGTTTATTTTACCCAGGGAGAAAATCTGGAAAACGAGCGCTTTCGCAACGTGTTAAGAAAAGCAGAGGCCATCGTAGGTGTAGAGCTTGAGGTGAACAAAGAGCTGCTCGAACATGCTCCAGCCTTAAAGGTTGTCAGCAATGTAGCAGTAGGTTACGATAATCTTGACGTGAAAGCGCTATCTGGAAGAGAGATCGCCGCATGTCATACGCCGGACGTTCTGAATGACACGGTCGCTGACGCTGTGTTTGGAATGATCCTGGCCTCAGCCCGGAGAATTCCCGAAATGGACCGATTTGTAAAAGAGCAGAAGTGGACCGGCGTCATGCCGGATGACAAGTTCGGTGTAGATGTACATCATAAAAAAAATAGGCATTATTGGCATGGGCCGCATCGGAGAAGCGATAGCAAAGCGGGCCAGCCTTGGATTTGATATGGATGTTTTATATCACACCCGTTCCAAAAAGGAAAAAGCAGAACATGAATACGGAGCGGTTTATCATGAATTACCAGACCTGCTGGAACAATCCGATTTTGTCGTACTCATGACGCCGCTCACTCCGGAGACAAAAGGGCTGATGGGAACAGAAGAATTCCGGAAAATGAAAGCAGACTCTATTTTATAAATGCTTCCAGGGGAGCGGTAGTAGATGAAGAAGCACTGGTTCATGCGCTGAAGAATAAAGAAATCCGCGGCGGCAGCACTTGATGTGTTTCAACAGGAGCCGATTCAGCCGGACCATCCTTTTTTAACGATGGAACAGGTTATAACTCTTCCCCACCTCGGCTCGGCAACGGCAGAGAACGAAAATAATATGTCCCTGCTCGCAGCAGACAATGCTCTTAATGTACTGAAAGGGAAGACACCGGCATATATAATAAACCCAGAAATACAGAAAGGGGAATGAACATGACTGAAAAGTATACAGCAGAAGCAGTCAGTCCGGCCGAATGGTATGAAAAAGACGAGGAGCTTGTGTGGCACGCCATGCGTCCCGGAAGCAAAAAGCGTTCCTTTATTGCCTCAAAAGCAGAAGGATCATGGATTGAAGATATAGAGGGAAACCGTTATCTTGATGCTATGGCCGGTCTTTGGTGTGTAAATGCAGGCTACGGCCGCAAGGAAATAGCTGAGAGCGTATATGAGCAGCTGCTGGACATGCCCTTTTACCCTTTGACGCAAAGTCACAAGCCGGCGATTGAACTGGCTGAGAAGCTAAACGAATGGCTGGGCGGAGATTACGTTATCTTTTTCTCCAACAGCGGATCAGAGGCAAATGAAACAGCTTTTAAAATAGCAAGACAGTATTTTCATCAAAAAGGAGAGGCAGCGCGGCAAACGTTTATCTCGCGCTATCGTTCTTATCATGGCAATACGATGGCGACGCTTGCCGCAACCGGACAGGCGCAGCGCAAATATAAATACGGTCCCGGCCTGCCTGGATTTGTTCATGTGTCACCGCCGGATCACTACCGCTCGGGAATGGAAACAGAAGCCAAAAGCAACGAAAAAGCAGTACAGGATTTGGAAAACGTGATGAACTGGGAGCTTGGCGAAACGATCGCTGGTGTGATTATGGAACCGATTATTACCGGCGGAGGTGTTCTCGTTCCGGGCGATACGTATATGAAGCGAGTGCAGGAAGCATGCCAAAAAAATGGGGCTTTGTTGATCTCAGATGAAGTGATCTGCGGGTTCGGCCGAACCGGTAAACCCTTTGGCTTTCAGCATTTTGATGTCCAGCCGGATATTGTAACGATGGCAAAGGGCATCACAAGCGGCTACCTGCCGCTGTCAGCAACTGCTGTGAAGCGGGAGATCTATGAATCATTTCAGGGTACGGAGGCTCATGATCATTTTCGGCATGTAAATACATTTGGAGGAAGCCCGGCCTCATGCGCCGCAGCGCTTGCCAACCTCGAAATTATGGAGAAGGAACAGTTAAGTCTCCGCTCAGAAGAGCTCGGTAAAGAACTTCAGGAGTCCCTGCAGGAATTGCTGTCCCTTCCTCATGTAGGGGATGTCAGGGGAAGAGGGCTTCTGGCCGGTATTGAATTTGTGGAAACAAAAGAAAACAAAACACCGTGGGAAGAAGCAAAAGTAGCGCAGATAGTAGCACGATGCAAAGAAAAAGGTATGATTATCGGAAAAACGGCGGATACCGTAAACGGCTATAATAATATTATTACGCTTTCGCCTCCGCTGAATCTTACCCGTGAAGACTTTGATTTTATGGTGAAAACGCTGAAGGAAACCATTCATGAAGTGGTAACGCAGTAAAAATAAATAAAGTTGATCTATGCCACCAGATAAAATAAGATCTGGTGGTTTTTCTGAGTTTATTGGTATAGACAACTATAACAATAACTTGCTATACTGTATGAAGAAAGAATGGCAAAGGAAGTGATAGAATGAGCGAAGAATGGATTATAAAAAATGTTCGTATCGTGAATCCGGAAGAGGATCTGGAACAAGCGTTTATTCATATACAACAGGATAAAATTAGTAAAGCAGCTTCTATGGAAGAATGGGAAGTATATAAAAATGAGATAACGATTGAAGATAGAGCAATACTGGATTTTTCCGAAGAAGAGAATGTTTTTCTAGTGCCGGGTTTTGATATTCATATTCATGGAGCCAACGGCAGCGATGTAATGGATGGAACACGGGCAGCTCTTAAAACAATGGCTTCCTTTCTGCCTGGAGAAGGAACGACAAGCTTCTTAGCTACGACAATGACCCAGCATCCGGACAAGATCAGGCAGGCGCTTGAACAGGTGGGAAGCTGTCAGACAGAAGAACGGGCTGAAGCTGAATGCTTGGGCGCTCATGTGGAGGGCCCTTTTTTCACGAAGGAAAAAGCAGGTGCACAGCCGGGGGAATATCTGCGTCAGGCAGACACTGCTCTTTTTAAAGAGTGGCAGCAGGCAGCATCTGGAAAGGTGAAAATAGTATCGCTGGCGCCTGAGCAGGATCCGGAATTTCTGCTTACATCTTATTTAAAAGAAACGGGAGTCGTCGCTTCCGCTGCGCACTCCAATGCAAAAGCCGGTCTCGTTCGATCGGCACAGAAGCACGGGATTTCCCATGCCACACACTTATATAATGGGATGAGCGGTCTGCATCACCGAGAACCGGGACTGGCAGCGGAAGCGCTTCTTAATCCGGACATCACCATAGAAATGATCGTAGACGGGGTACACATCGATCCTGACATGGTTAAGCTCGCCTACCGCCTAAAAGGCGCTGCTTCTACACTGCTTATTACTGATTCCCTGCGCGCCAAAGGACTGCCGGATGGGAAGTATGATCTTGGAGGGCAGCAGGTGACCGTTAAAGGAAACAAGCCGTATTTAGATGATGGAACGATAGCCGGCAGCGTACTGCCAATGAATGAAGCCTTAAAGAACATGATGTCATTCAGCGGCTGTTCCCTGCAGGAAGCGGTGCGGATGGCTTCCTGGAATCCTGCGAAGTTAGCAGGGGTGCTTGATAGAAAAGGAAGCATCGAAGCAGGTAAAGATGCAGACTTCGTTTTGATGAATAGAGAAGGAGAGGTACTCAAAACATGGTGCAGAGGACATCAGGCATATCAGAAAGGAGAATGACGGTGCGTTTAGTAGAAACAGCTGATTATAAAGAAATGAGCGAAACGGCTGCCCGCATGCTGTATGAAAAAGTGGCAGAAAGGCCTGATACCGTGCTCGGTCTGGCAACAGGAGGAACTCCTGAAGGAACATATGCTGCACTTGTTAAAAAATAAAAGCAGAACCATTGAATCTTGACGGTCTTCAGACATTTAATCTCGATGAATACGCCGGACTTTCCCCGGCTGATCCAAACAGTTATTATAAATATATGGAGAAAAAGTTCGTAAGTCCGCTGCAGCTTAACAAAAGGCAGTGCCATATTCCAAATGGACAAGCAGAAGATTGGGAAAAAGAGGCAGAGCGTTATGAAAAGATAGTGAAGCAGTCGGGTGGAATAGATCTTCAGCTTTTAGGTATTGGAGAGAATGGACATATTGGATTTAATGAACCTGGGACCTCTTTTCATTCCGCAACGCACGTCGTTACACTAAATCAAGAAACCAGAGAAGCGAATGCAAAATATTTCAAGCGGCAGGAAGATGTTCCTGAAAAAGCGATTACTATGGGGATTGGTACGATTATGAAAAGCCGCAGTGTACTGTTGATTGTGTCAGGAAAAAGAAAGGCGGAAGCGCTCAAACGGCTGATGGACGGAGAAGTGACAGAAGCTTTTCCTGCATCCGTTCTGCACAATCATCCGGATGTGACGATTATTGCTGATAAAGAAGCGGTCTCACTTCTTTCGTAATTTAGAAAATGCGTTTATGACAATATGCCAGGAGGACGCCATATGATTGATAAACAGTCTCCGCTTCCGATTTATTATCAAATTCAGGAGCTGATACGAAAAAAAATTGAAAAGAAAGAGTGGCAGACGGGTGATGTTCTGCCTTCCGAACGTATTTTTGCGGAGCAGTATGAAGTTAGCCGAATGACTGTAAGACAGGCAGTAACCGAACTTGTGAACGAAGGCCTGCTCCGCAGAGAAAAAGGAAGAGGAACCTTTGTAGCAGAGCAGAAATTTACCCAGACGCTGCAGGGTCTGACAAGTTTTACGGAGGATATGAAGGCCCGGGGGCTGAAGCCAAGCAGCCGTCTAATAAGCTTTAATATCAAAGAGGCTGCGGGAAAAACAGCCCGGGTGCTCGGTTTGAATGATGGAGAAGAGGTATACGAAATACAGCGTATACGGTTAGCAGATCAATCGCCAATGGCCATGGAAACGACGTATATTTCAACAAAGATGGTTCCCGGCTTAACAGAAAGCATCGTTCAACATTCTATTTACGAATATGTAGAATTAGAGCTTGATCTGGCAATTGGATATGGAGAGCAATCCCTGGAAGCTGCTTTGTCTACGGAAAAAGAAGCTGATCTTCTGGATATAGAACAAAACGATCCTATTCTGCTTATATCAAGAATCACTCATCTTCAGAATAAAACTCCGTTTGAATATGTGAAGTCCGCCTATAGAGGCGATCGTTATAAATTCAGCATTCAAATGCCGCGAACCTGAACAAGATAAAAGCTGTAACCTATAGCAGTTTCTTAACAGAAAAAAAAGGCCGATTCTGCGGCCTTTTTTTCTGTTAAAGCAGTTTTTCATTGATTCTTTTATCAGTTTTCATTTAAGTAAGACTGAAGGGCAGCTTTTAATCTTCCATTATGGGCATGTAATGTTTTTTGGGGAACCTCTCCGGTTTCTCCAGTTATTAATTGAAAAATAGCAGCTTTTGTAGAATGATGCTGCTGTTTTAGTGCCTGCTCTGCTTCGGCCCGTCCTGTACCGGAAGCTTCCATCACAATTAAAAGGGCGCGTTCTTGCAGTTTTTCATTAGTAGGCTGTACATCAACCATTAAGTTCCCATACACTTTGCCGCTTTTAATCATGGAAGCCGTGGAAAGCATATTTACTGCCAGTTTTTGAGCAGTTCCGGCTTTCATTCTGGTAGATCCTGTGATAACTTCCGGTCCAACTAGCAGCTCGACCGGGATATCGGCTTCCTGGCCATTGGTGAATGAGGTGAGCATACAATGGCAGCTGTTAAAGCACCTATTTCTTTGGCTGCTTTCATAGCGGCAAGAGTGTAAGGAGTTCTTCCGCTGGCTGCAAGAGCAACGATAATATCTTTGCTGGTTATAGATATATGTTGGATATCCTCTCGTCCGGCTTGTTCATCGTCTTCCGCGCCCTCTAAAGCATCTGTCAAAGCATTGTTTCCTCCAGCTATAATTCCAACAACCTGAGAAGGATCGGTGCCATATGTCGGCGGACATTCGGAAGCGTCGAGAACACCGATTCGTCCGCTTGTTCCGGCCCCGATATAAATTAATCGGCCTCCTTCCGTAAAAGCACTGGAAATATGTTCTGCAATTTTACTAAGAGCGGGAAGAGCTCTGGACAAAGCTAGAGGAACAACAGCATCCTCCTCATTAATCAGGGTCATGATATCGGTAATAGGCAGCTCATCAATATAAGTAGTTTTTGCATTGCGTGTTTCTGTTTTAATCGATTGTATGTTTATCATTTCTACACCTCTTTTAAATAGAATTTTCTGCCGCCCGCAATATATGGAAGAAGTGCGGTGTCTTCCGGAATAACCCGGCCCGTTACTGAAGCATCAGAATTGGCAGGCATGGATTTTTTGGCAATGGTTAGTTCACCCTCATATCTTCCAGCTTCTTTCGCATCAACTAATATATCTCCCGGCATGATCGGAATATTTCTGTTGGTATTATCAGCTTCTAAGCCGTTACAACGTGATCCGTCTGAACGAATTAAATAATCAGCTTCATCCTTCCTGTTTGTATGCAATTGATTCATATGTTGAAGCAGAGAAGGCTTTTCTGTAGTTCTATTATACCGAAGCAGAAAAGTTTGTTCATTCAGGTAAAGTGATATTTGCTCCATTGACTCTTTGGATAAAGCTAAGTCACCAAGAAGTACTTTTTGATGTCCAAAATACTCTATACATTCTACCATCGATACAAATGGAGGAATAAAGCGATGTTCTTCTATAGTAGGAAGTCCTTGATAAAAGGGTCCTCGCTTTTCCAGGTCCCCCGGGAAAAAGGAGGCTGTCTGAATGTGAAATTTCCGGCAAATCTCATCTTGTCTTTGAAGAAAAGAAAAACTAAGTCCTGTGTAGTCTTAGGATAAAAATTATGCCATGCTTCCATGCGTTTCATAGGAATTTCCCAGTGTCGATAGGGTCTGGAGTTCTTTTTCCTGAAGTGTACTTGCATTTAAAATGAGATGAAAAGAAGCGGACAGTTGTTTTACTTCCGCCATGGTAAATCCATAATCCAATCGAAGCGAATGCAGCGATTGTGCATAAAGATCTGCAAATTCATCCAATGTCAGCCTTAAATAAGATAAAGCTGCCGGGGAAATATCAGCTACAACCTTCATATGAAAAGACTCTGCTGCAGTCAGCAGACGCTCCAGTCTTTCTGCCATGCTGACGGCTTGATCTTCTGGTATGTGAAGAGAGTGAAAACCTGGTTACAGCCGATATCTTTCATTTCGCGCAGCCAGTGATGGATAAATTCCGGCTCATCTAATTGATGCATATATATAGAAGCAACTAACATGATGTACTCCTTTCTTTACATATGTTTAACCATGCTGTCATTAAATCCCCAGAAATAAGTGAATAGGAAGCCGGCCGCATAAGCAATAACCAGTCCGAGCAGATAAAAGATAATAACGTTAGGAAGAACAATAAAGGTAAGCGGTAAACCGGAAATCCCCACAGCAGTGGCAGCTGTGCCGGCGACAGCTTGAAAAGCGCCACCAACTGCTCCACCAAGGCAGGCTGTCAAAAAACGGTCTTCCTAATGGAAGTGTAACACCGTAAATTAGGGGCTCGCCGACACCTAAAAACCCGACGGGAAGAGCGCCTTTCAAAGTCTTTTTTAAATTATCATTTTTGTTTTTGAAAAAATAGCCAGGGAAGCTCCAACCTGACCGGCTCCAGCCATAGCAAGAACAGGAAGCAGCGGAGTAGAACCGATAGAATTGATGAGCTCCAGATGAACGGGAGTAAGTCCGTGATGCATACCAACCATGACAAGGGGCAGGAAGGTTCCTGCTAAAATGGCGCCGGCTGCTGCTCCTCCAGTATCAAGCACAGCAAGAAGGCCTGTAGTAATCCCTGACGCGATAAAGCCGCCGATAGGCTGTACTAATATAATGATAGCGAAAGCTCCAACTAAAAGAGTTATTAAAGGAGTAACAATAATATCCAGAGACATCGGAACAAATCTTCTGACTTTTTTCTCAATAAATGTTAACAGCCATGCTCCTAATATAGCAGCGATTAAACCACCTTGACCGGGAACAAGTTCCTGACCAAATAAAGTAATACCTGCCAGGTCCGGAGAAATAATCAAAATGCCTGCTATGCCTCCAAGTACAGGAGTTCCGCCGAATTCCGGGCGGTATTAATGCCTACGAAAATGGCGAGATACGCAAACAGACCATTTCCAATCAATGCTAAGATTTGCATAATAGTAAGCTCTGGATTAACATCCATATTCTGCAGAGTACTGGTTAGTCCTAAAACGAGTCCAGAAGCAATTAAGCCTGGTATTAAAGGAATAAATATACTTCCTATTTTACGAAGAAGCTGTTTAAAGGGGGTCTGGTTTTTCTTTTTAATTTCTGACTGTTTTTTTTTCTGCAAGCCCATCAAATTGATTGTGTTCATCAATTTCGCCTTTGCGTTCGGCGTTTGTTAGTTTACCAAATTCTTCTGCAGCAGCGGCTGCCATTCCAGGTCCTACAACAACTTGTATCGTCTCATCTTCTACGACACCCATAACACCGTCGATTTTCTTCAAGCCGGGCATATCTACAGTAGTATCGTTTTTCACTTGGACACGGAGTCGTGTCATACAATTGGTAAAGCTATGTACGTTTTCAGGGCCGCCGATAAAATATAGTATGTCTTTTGCTAATTTCTCCTCTTTTTTCATACGAGATTTCCTCCTTTTAGCTTCCTATAAAAGGAAATTATCACATAATAGTATAGATGTCTATACCAATGTAAGATTACCTCTTCAAAAACAAAATGACTGCGCTTACATAAATATATCATCTTATAGTATAGATGTCTATACCGGAAAATCAATTCTTTTTTTCAGTTGAACGCCGGTTTATATAATAGAAGAAATAGAAAACAGAAAGAGAAATAAATAAAAAGAAATGAACGCAAACGGTTGCGTTGGAGTCTCGTTCTTCCTATAATATTCTTCGTGAGCTAAAAACGAGAGAGTATTATAGAAAGAACAAGGGGGATTTATGAAAGACACTAGTTTTGCTATACACCCGGATCATCAACAGACAGCAGAGGCAGTTAGTTTTCAGGATATTGGAAATGTGACAGACGTTTCCGAAAGCGATGGTGCAGTAACCCTTACTTGCGAAAATGGTTATGTGCGGATCAGCTTTCCTGCACCCGGTACAGCCAGAGTGAAAATGCATCCAAAAGAAATGCCGGATGATTCCAGCACGGCAGCGGTTATAGCACAGAAACCGCTTCAGGAAATATCCGTTCAGGATATGGAGGAGGTATTAGCCGTTAAAACGGAAGAACTCCGATTGTCGATTTCTAAATTTCCCTGCCGGGTGACAATTTATGATAAAGAGGGAATGCAGATTACGGATGAATCACAGGAGGGAATGGCGTTTTCCCCAAGAGGAGAAGTCCGTGTGCATAAAACAATGGAGCCGGAGGATCATTTCTACGGATTTGGAGAAAAAACAGGCTTTTGGAAAAGCGCGGAGAAAAAATGAGAATGTGGAATACGGATGTATTTGCCCCTCATAATCCGGAAATAGATGCGCTTTATCAATCCATTCCTTACTTTATGTCTATCCGAAATGGGAAAGCATATGGTCTCTACTTAGATAATACGTTTCAAACGGAATTTGATTTGAAGACATCCTATGAGACCTATTCTATTTCAGCCGACGGGGGAGCACTGGATTATTATATCTTAGCAGGTCCGGAGCCTAAAGATGTAATCCGCCAATACACCTCGTTGACAGGAAGAATGGAACTGCCGCCTAAATGGGCCTTGGGCTATCATCAGTCCCGCTACAGCTACCGCAGTGAAGCAGAAGTGCGTGAGCTGGTGGAAGCTTTTAAACGAAAGAATATTCCTCTGGATGCGGTTCATCTGGACATTCATTATATGGATGAGTACCGTGTATTTACATTTGATGAGGAGAAATTTCCAAACCCGGAAAAGCTCGTTCAGGATTTAAAGGCAGATGGGATTAAGATTGTGCCGATTGTGGATCCGGGAGTAAAGCGTGATGAAACGTATCGTCCCTACCAGGAAGGAATGGAGAATAACCATTTCAGCGCCTACCCGGATGGCTCTGTTTATTACGAGATGTATGGCCGGGTGAAAGTGCCTTTCCTGACTTCTTCCGGGAAAAACCAGAAAGTGGTGGGAAGGGCAGCAGGCCTACTACACAGACATGGGTATAGAAGGCGTCTGGAACGATATGAATGAACCAGCGGTATTTAATGAGAAAAAGACAATGGACAATGACGTTTACCATGAAGAAAATGGAACATTTAAGACTCACCGTGAGCTTCATAATGTGTATGGTCTTCATATGGGTCAGGCAAGCTTCGAAGGCCTTAAGAACAAACTGAATGGAAAAAGGCCATTTGTCCTTACAAGAGCAGGCTTTGCCGGTATTCAGCGCTATGCGGCAGTATGGACCGGAGATAATAGAAGCTTCTGGGAGCATCTGCAGATGGCTGTACCGATGACTCTTAATCTCGGAGTATCTGGTGTTCCCTTTGCCGGAAATGATGTAGGCGGTTTTGCACATGATACAAGTGCAGAACTTTTAACAAGATGGACCAGCTTGGAACGTTCACGCCTTTCTTTCGGAATCACAGTAACATCGGCACCGTGTTTCAAGAGCCATGGGCCTTTGGCGAAAAAACAGAAGGAATTATTAAAGAATATATTGAACTCCGTCATAAATGGATGCCGCATTTGTACGAGCTGTTTCAGGAAGCCGCTGAACCGGCATGCCGGTGATGAGGCCAATGATGATGCATTATGCAGATGACCCAAATACGCTTAAACTGCATGATCAGTTTATGATAGGCGAAGACGTCCTTGTAGCACCGGTTACTCAATCAGCTGCAAAGCATCGAATTGTTTATCTGCCGAAGGGCACATGGTATAACTACTGGAACGACAAAGAGAGCCACCAGGGCGGACAGTATATTATGGCCGCGGCTGATTTGGATACCCTTCCTATATTTATCAAAGAAAACAGCGCAGTGCTCGAAGGCGATGTGAAACAAAATGCAGATGCAGAAAAAACCATTTAACAGTACATGTGTATTTAGGAGAAGAAGGAAATCTGCAAAAACGTATTTATGAAGACGATGGAGAAACGCTTAATCATCAAAAAAAGAGTATTTCTCGCAAAGTGTTCTTATTTCCCGAAAAAGTGATGTTATTTCTATAGAAGAAAACGAAATTCAGGCAGGATATACGCCAGGCTGGACGTCCAAAAGGTATGTATTTCATCAAGTGCCTGAAGAAACAAAGGTATATGTAAACGGCATAGAGAAGGAAACTTCATATGATGAAGCGCTCGTTTGCGCTTTTGTATAAAAAAGTATCCCGGCTGCTTATAAGCAGCCGGGATATTGATTTTTCAGAAAAGTATAGGTCATAAGGATGAAGTATTTAATATTTCTAAATATTACACTGTGGTTACACTGTAATGTTGGGATATTTTAGGGTGAAAAAAGAAGAATGCTGTAAAAGCAGTTATTACAGAGGTATTATTACACTATTTACCCTGTTTTTCAGTGAATTAAACATTTCACTGTACTATTTTTTTTTACAGTTGTATCACAAAGCTCCAAAAAAGGTTGAGGAATAACGTCACGGCCTCTATAATTCAGAGTGTTGATAAGAAAACAAAGACAAGTGAAAAAAACATACAGTATTAAAAAAAATATCAGGGGGTGACTTTTCGTCTTAAGAACAGCATATACTTTATACCGATAAGAAATACATAGAATGATTTAAAGTAATGAAAGTACAGTAAATCTCATCTGTGGAAAAATCGATAAAAGTTTCGTGCGGCGTTCAATATACCATGTACATGTATAGGGTATAAAAAAGACGAAAATCAATTATGAAAAAATATCTAGTAGGTTCAGCATTTGCAGCAGCAGCACTATTCGCAGTACCAAACGTATCTGACGCAGCATCAATTGACGGACACGGCAGCTTAAATAGTGGAGACGTTAACTCTTCTGTTAACGCACTGCAGGAAGAATTAAAAGCACAGGGTTATTTCAACGGATCTACCGGTTCTACGTTTGGACCTAGAACATTAAGTGCAGTAAAAGCATACCAGCTCGATAAAGGCATTTCTTCTCCATCCGGCAGCTTTTATGGAGTAGTCGGACCGCAGACGCTTCGTTCTTTAGATGGAGCTGCGAGCTCATCAAACACATCTTCAAACACAACAACGGCTTCTTCAAGCAGCTCTTCTGAAACAAAAGTTGCAGGAGCTTCTACGACACAGTCGAGCAGCGGCGTTGTGTCTGCAGCCAGACAGCAGATGGGTACTCCATACGTATGGGGCGGAACTTCTCCAAGCGGATTTGACTGCAGCGGATTCCTACAGTATTCCTTTAAGCAGGCAGGCAAAGATATTCCACGTACAGTTTCTCAAATGTACAGCGCAAGCACGAAAGTATCCAATCCAAGCGTTGGAGATATCGTATTCTTTGATACAAGAGGCGGTCCTTCACACGCAGGTATTTATATTGGAAACAATCAGTTTATCCACTCCGGTTCTTCTACAGGAGTAGCTATCGCTGATATGGACAGCTCTTACTGGGCTCCACGTTTCATCGGCGCCGGCCGTATGTAATTAAAATATTCCAGAACAGCCTCTTCCTTTAGGAATGGGCTGTTTTTTTCCTCATCGGTGATGGGTGTATCGTCTTTCTTTCTTATAAGGTATAATAATAAATGAAGCCTATTCGACGATTCATTGCAAAGGAAAGTGAATAATGAATATACAATCTGTTCAGACTCAGCTCGCAAGTTATATAGGAAGACTGTTAAGGGATCATTTCGGCAAAGGACCGGGCTCTGTTTTCGTATCCGTGAAAAAGCCATTTATTACCATTTACTTAAAAGATTTATTACGCCTGTAGAGCAGGTGCTGATCAATCAGGACAAACAAACCAATGTCGAAAAAACACGGGATTACCTTATGGAGGAATTAATTCCGGAAATAAAGGAGTACCTTAGTGAAAATGCAGGTTTTTCTATAGAAGAGGTATATTATGACTGGTCCTTGGATACGAAATCAGGAATGATTTTAGGTGTGCTGTCCGAAGGGAAAGCTTCAAAAGAAAATACCTGGGAAATGTATCCCGGAAAAGAAAAAATTCATAAAGAAATTATCAGAATGAGCCGTCATGCCGAAAAAACGCCTGTATACGTAGATTCGTTTTATTTGAATGAACGGACGCTTGTTATTATGCGCACCGGAATTCTGGTAAGAATTGAAAAAGAACTCATCAAAGCAGGGTTTGAAGAAGAATTGAAAATCACAAAACGTCCGCTGGAAAAAAACTTAATCCGCAAAACGCAGCTGGAAGAAACTCTTCCTTCAGCGATAGAGAATATTTTTCTGGACTGGGATTTTGCAGAAGATATCAGCTTTATTGTCATCATTTTAAATCCCAATAAATAAAAGGCCAGAAGAAGGGCGGATTATAAGCCGGCCTTTGTGCCGGGAGCAGCAGATAATTCTGGTTTCCCGGCTTTTTTTATGGCTTTTCCGGTGATCAATATAGAATAATGTCTTCTTATCCGATCATATTAATATGTTATGATGATAGCAGTTATCTTGGAGAGGAATGCAAGAGGTATGAAAGAGTATAAAATAGGAATTGATATAGGCGGCACGAAAATTCTTGGTATAGTAGTAGATGCAGAAAATAAAATAATCAGAGAGTGCCAGTACCCTACATTTCATGAGAGTGGTACCCTCAATTGGAAGCAGGCCCTTTACGAGGCAGTTGGTGAACTTTCTAGTGAAGTAAGCGGCAGAGTCCAGCACATTTCCATTGCCTGTGCAGGATTAATTGATACTAAAATGGGAACCATAATCTATTCGCAGAGCCTGGGTGTTCATCAGTTCAACCTTGCGGAAGAACTGTCATATCATTTTTCTATTCCGGTCTCTGTTTATAATGATGCTGATGCAGCAGCCTGGGCGGAGAAAGAATTTTATCAGTCAGAGTCCCTTCTTTACATTTCTGTGGGAACGAGTATCGGTTCAGGTCTGATAATAAACGGAAACGTATTTAAGGCGGGAGGCATGGCTGGTGAGCTGGGCCATGTACCGGTAGAGCACGAAGGCAGGCCCTGTCCATGCGGGAATTCCGGTTGTGTCAGAGCCTATGCTTCAGGAAAAGCAATAGAACAAGAAGCAAACCAGTGGCAGCGAAAGCATCAGCAGCCGATTCTTTTTATGCCGCAGATATTGTCAGCAGCTGGAGAGGGACACCCGTATTATGAAAAGCTTCTGCAGGGAGCCGCTTCACGTCTTGCCCAGGCTGCGATAGGAGCGGTGCATTTATTAAATCCCTCGATAATCGTCTTTGGCGGAGGGCTCATGGAAAACAGCCCGTTGTATTTTAATTATACGAAAAAAGCTATATACGGAGGTCTTCTTTCAGGGTTTCTGATGACTTGAAAATCGAAACCAGCTATTGGAAAGAAAAAAGCGCTGCACTTGGAAGTGTTTACTTAGTATAAAGAAATAGATAAATGATGAAAAGTAATACTATTGTGTATGGAAAAATAACCAGAATTTATGTAGAATAATATAAGATAATGGAAAGGGGCACCCAGCCTATGTCATCGATACTACGAAAGCAGTTGAAAGACGCATTAAATGATGCTGTGGAAAAGCAGCAGTTTCATTTAGCCGAACAGGCAGTCACGCATTTAAAGAATCTGGCCGAGCTGGAAGCTTTTATCGAAGGAAAACCAGCTGCGGATGATTATTCCAGCCAGCATTTGCATGCTGCATCAAATCAAGGGGTGGTCGATCTCCTGGCTCCAGTCCCGGTGCAGGCAACCCCATCGGTAATGAGTTAGCTTCCCGTCAGAATGCAGTTTCCGCCAAAAGAGACATGCTTCTATTATATTATATAGAAGAAGAGGACCTGATCAAATTTAAGAAATCCCCTCAGACTTATGCAGTGAGTGTTGATTTCTTTCGATCGTTTCTGGATCATTTAATAGAATGGAAAGATAAATCTCCTTTTTCTTCTAAAGATTATTATGAAGCCTTTGGCAGAAAACTAAGTGAGAAATCGACGTATCAAACATCTACATTAAGACAATTTATTACTCTTTTATTCCGGTACTGCGTTAGACTTGGTTTGCTCGAAAAGCCGGAAATACATCAAAGAAGCCGTTACGTGGTTGCTGATGACAGCGATGTTGAGAAAACGATACAGTATATAAAAAGTGAAAAAATGCTCCAATTGTAATAAAAAGGCTGATTTTGCAGAGAATCTATAAGATTCTTTACAAAATCAGCTTTTTTTATGCAATAAACTTGAAATAGTTTGGACTATTAGATGTTGGTACTTTTATCTCTCCAATTGCTGGATTCATTCATAAGAACTGCAATTAGCAAATCTAAAGTCTCATTTATTATCTTTTATTAAAATTTAGAATAGGTAATTAATCATGTTTATGTTACACCTGATCGATTTATTGTTACGAATGTAGGTCTTACGTTACAGTTGTGTAACAAAACAATGAATAGTATTGTGAGTTCTTTCCCTATCATCATATAATTCAAACATAATAAAACAAACAATATAAAAAACAAGGAGGTGTACGTTCGTTTCGCTCTCACTACATAATAACTAACATGTCGTTAGAAAACATAAGAATTCCTTTTCATACATATAGCTTTATACATAGAACAATTACCAAAACCTGCTCTAACGACATACTTACATAAAAAGAGAGATTAAACGGCGTCTACAACAATATGAAAAAATACTTTATCAGCGGTGCACTTGCAACAGCAATTCTATTTACCCCATCCATGGCGGATGCAGCTCTTGGCGATCAGACTCTTCGCTCTGGTATGAAGCATTCCGATGTATCTGAACTGCAGACATGGTTGAACAGCAAAGGATTCAATGCAGGTTCTGGTCGATGGATCTTTTGGACCAAGAACGAGAAGTGCTCTTATCTCGTTTCAAAGAAGTGCAAACATTTCTGCTGATGGTATTGCAGGAAACCAGACATTCGGAAAAATGAACCTCAGATCTTCCGGCAGTTCTTCTTCTTCCAATACTTCTTCTAATACGTCTTCCAACACTGCTGTTAAATCTGCTTCTACCGGCAGCAGCGATTTTTCACGCACGCTCCGCCAGGGAAGCCGCGGCAATGACGTTAAGGCACTGCAAAGCGCATTGAACAGCAAAGGATTCAGTGCAGGAACAGCAGACGGAGTATTTGGGGCCCGTACTGCAAGTGCGCTCCGCTCTTTTCAGTCTGCTGCAGGAATTGGTGTAGATGGTGTAGCGGGCGCAAAAACATTTGCTGCTCTTAAAGGAAGCGTTAAAGCTTCTTCAAATAGTTCGTCTTCAAATTCTTCTTCGACTCCTTCAAAAGTAGCAGGAGCATCGACTACTGCTTCTTCAAGCGGAGTAGTAAACACGGCAAAAAGATATCTTGGAACTCCATATGTATGGGGTGGGACAACGACTAGAGGATTTGACTGCAGCGGCTATATTCAATTTGTTCTTCGTCAGCACGGAGTAAATACTCCACGTACGGTAGCACAGATGTACAGCGCAGCATCGAAAGTTTCCAGTCCATCCGTAGGAGATATTGTTTTCTATGATACTAGAGGAGGCCCAACTCACGCAGGGATTTATATTGGAAACAATCAATTTATCCATGCAGGCGCTTCTACCGGAGTAGCTGTTGCCAGCATGAATAACAGCTATTGGTCACAGCGTTATATTGGTGCAGGACGCCTTTAATATAGGGATCAAAAAAAAACAGCCGGCTGCGCATCTGCGCAGCCGGCTGTTTTTTTTATCGTTCTGTAGTAAGCCACTTTAAAAAAGCGGACAGGTTTTCCCGTAAATCCTTTTTGCCATCAAACTGGCGGCCGACCATCACTCCAAGCGTTAAAAGAAGCGTAACAAGCAGTGCTTCTCCAAATCCCCAAAGCAGAAAAACGATACCTGCGATAATAGCAGTTAAAAGGCCAATAATTCTTCCTCTGTAAGGCAGAAGCATTTCAAGAAAAGTGGGTTGAGTCTGCATAATATCCTCCATTCTATCAATGGGTGCTGTATAAGAGATATTTTCTTATTGTACATACTATCTCCCATATTGCCTATTTTGAAACTACCTTCAGAGACGTCCATTCTATAGAAAAAGGATTACAACTCTGTAAAAAAGGGAAAGCTTGTACCATAACGATATTATATATAAAGGAGCTAATAACCATGGCAGAAATAAATAACCAGAATAACCAAGAAGAAAAAGAATTGCAGTTCAGCAATGAGGTTATCAAGAAAATTGCAGCATTGAGCGCTTCTGAAGTAGAAGGAATCCTGTCTCTAAGCGGTGGAGTAGCTGAAGGTTTTGCGGAGCGCCTTGGCAGAAAAAGCCTTACTAAAGGAGTAACTGCAGAAACCGGTGAAAAGCAGGCGGCAATTGAACTGAATGTTATTGCAAAATACGGTGCCAACGTACCGCAGGTATTTAAGGAAGTAAAAAGAAAGATCACTGAAAACGTAAGACAGATGACCGGCCTTGAAGTAGTGGAAGTAAAAATGTTTGTTGACGATGTGGATGTTGAAGGAGACAGAAAGCTTGGAGAAGAGCCGGAAGTTCAAGAAACAGGACGTCTGGAGTAGTACTGCAATTTGACACGAGCTATTATAATTTTATTTAATTAAAGGAGAACATGCATATGTTTAGAATGATAAGCAGATTATTTAAATTTGGCGTTATGGCAGCCCCGTTTATTAAAAAGGGCTATAGCAAATATAAAGCAAAGAAGCGTCCAACGGACACTACGCGCTAAAAAATCCCCGGCGGGAAGCCGGGTTTTTTTATACTTAGATTAAAACAGCTGTATAGGAGGAAACTATGTCTTTTGAAAACAAAACATTGTGATAACAGGAGCGGCTAAAGGAATCGGCCTTGCAACGGCCCGGATGTATGCTGAAAAAGGCGCGGCGGTCGTACTTGCTGATGTGGATGAAAAGGGACAAAGTGTAGCAGAAGAGCTTCAGAACCAGCGTCTTCATGCTATTTTCATTAAAACAGACGTGACCCGGGAAAGTTCCGTGTCTTATTTAATGAACCGAGTGTATGAAATATACGGCACAATTGACGTGCTTGTAAATAATGCAGGAATAGAAGCTTTTCTTTCCCCGTTCGAAATTACGCTGGAAGAGTGGGAAAATGTAATGCATACGAATTTGCGGAGTGTTTTTCTAGGGACAAGAGAAGCTGCGAAGGTAATGAGGCAGACCCAGAATGGAGGCGCAATCGTTAATATCGCTTCAACGAGAGCATCGATGTCAGAACCCCACTCTGAAGCCTATGCAGCCTCAAAAGGGGGCGTTATCGGCCTGACCCATTCATTTGCGGCTTCCTTGAGTCCTTATAATATTACGGTGAACGCTATTTCACCAGGCTGGATCGAAACCGGTGATTATGAGCAGCTGTCTATTCATGATCATACGCAGCATTTTTCCAACCGGGTAGGGCGTCCGGATGATGTAGCGAAAGCCTGTCTTTATTTGTCCGAAGAAAGTAATGATTTCGTGACGGGAACAAATCTAGTTATCGATGGGGGCATGACCCGTAAAATGATTTATGAAGAGTAGTTTAGGAAAAACGTCGGATGACAGGCTGTACGGAGATGGATATATTTCCAGCCACTGCCCTGGAAATCATGCAGCTTTTTTCTGCTTTGTCTGCAAGCTTTACAGCTTTTGCTTCTTCCTCCTGCGTAACAGAGGAAGAGAGCAGTAAATCCGGAGAATGGATAATCTCTTTATATGTGAAAACGCCATTTGTAACATCGACCAGTCCTTTGCTTTCCATGGACAGCTTTTCGATTTTGATGCCGGCTCTTTCAAGGATAGCGGCAAACGTAATGATATAACAGGTGGCGGCAGCTCCAAGAAGCATTTCATCAGGATTGGTACCAATACCCGGTCCATTCATTTCTTCAGGAATAGAGATGGCTGTTTCCAAATGTTCAGAAGCCAGCGTTCCGACACTGTTCCGGCCTTCCGGCCATTGCGTCGTAACGATAAAAGGATGAAGAGCCACATATATCACTCCTATAACATATTGAGATACTCTATCAAACTAACGAAATTTGATTATTATTTCAAGAAATATCCTCCAAACTGTCTTGACAAGGCTTACATAGTAACTGTACGATAAGATTATGTTTAATGGAATCGATTCCATAAGCGGTATGAGGGAAGGACGGTAGTTAATAAATGAATTGGCTTCTAACAAATAAAGACAAACGTCTTACTCCGAATAATAAAAAAGAGCTGGAACATATAAAAGAGCAGGTAGCACAATCCCCTTGGCGCCAGACATTTCATATTCAGCCGGAGAGCGGATTATTAAATGACCCGAATGGTTTTGCCTTTTTTAATGGTGAATATCATTTATTCTATCAGTGGTATCCGTTCGGTCCTGTACATGGGTTAAAGCATTGGTATCACCAGACATCAAAGAATTTAGTAGAATGGGAAAGCCATGGAGCAGCACTTGCACCGGATATTCATGAAGACCGGCACGGAGTTTATTCAGGCAGCGGGATAGCAGTGAATGATAAGCTTTATCTTTTTTATACAGGTAATACAAAGCTTGATAATGGCGAAAGGGTTCCTTTCCAAATCTCCAGCACCATGAGGACAGATGGCACCTTTGAAGAAAAAAAGGTGCTGTTAGAAGGGGTGCCGGACGGATATACGACGCATTTTAGAGATCCAAAAGTGTGGAAGCTGGAGGACGATACGTATGCTGCTGTAATAGGCGCCCAGCGTGAGGACCTGACGGGAGTTATTCTGCTGTATACTTCCTCTGACCTGGAGAATTGGGAGTGCAGAGGAGAAATTAAGACAAGCCTGCCCTCGTTTGGATACATGTGGGAGTGCCCGGATTATTTTGAAATGCAGGAGCATGGAATTCTAATGTTTTCTCCACAGGGTATTGAGGCTGATGGCGACCGCTTCCGCAATATTTACCAGTCCGGTTATATTATGGGAGAACAGCTTGATATCACGACAGGCAGACTGGAGCATGGAGACTTCAAGGAATGGGATCATGGGTTTGATTTTTATGCTCCCCAGACAACAGAAAGTCCGGATGGCAGAAGGATTTTAATCGGCTGGATGGGCCTTCCGGATCAAAGCTATCCAACGGATCGTTTTGGATGGGCCCACTGCCTGACGCTTCCGAGAGAAATTGCTTTTGAAGACGGAGAGCTGCGGCAGAGGCCGGTTAAGGAATTAGAGGAAAAGCGCGGCAGAGCAGATCGCATGACCTGGGACGATGCAGGCCAGGTCCTGGATGGAAGTGCCTATGAGCTTGCTGTTCGTTTTGATTCCCTGCCGGATACGCCTTTCTCTTTATACATAAGAGAAAGCGGGCAGGAAAAAACGGAACTGCGCTACGACCCGCAGAAGCAAAAAATTATTCTGGACAGAACAAACAGCGGAGAGCCATTAAATGAAGAGTATGGCACGGTAAGGGCTGCTTCGCTTTCTCGTCCGCTCTCAGACCTTAGATTGTTCGTCGATACCTCTTCGATAGAAGTGTTCGCAAATGATGGAGAGTGCGTTTTTACTTCACGGATCTTTCCGAAAGAAGAGAGCACGGGAATCCGGCTGCAGACAGATAACGGCCTCGTTTTCCGCGCCGAGAAATGGGAATATAAATAAACCGACAGCCCTTTTTAACAGGGCTGTCGGTTTTGTTATTTCAGCTGATCGCGTTTATGCATAGCAACGAGAGTAATCATTTCAAAAGCAACGGCGGAAGCAAGAGCAGCCGTAATTTCTCCATGGTCATAGGCAGGCAGGACTTCAACGAGATCGAATCCTTTAATGTTGAGGCCGTATAATCCTCTTACATATTCAAGTGCTTCGTAGCTTGTAGGTCCGCCGACTTCCGGAGTTCCTGTACCGGGAGCGTAAGCTGGATCGACAAAGTCGATATCGTAGGACACAAAAGCAGGAGCGTCCCCAACGCGCTCTCGAACCTGGCGGAGCACTTCTTCATACCCTAGTTTGTGAACTTCACGCATTGGTATCGTTTTAAAGCCCAGGTCAACCGGGTCTGTGACATCATGCGGGCCATAGAGCGGTCCGCGCAGGCCTACCTGAATAGAACGGGAGGTATCAATCAGGCCTTCTTCTACCGCGCGTCGGAAAGGAGTACCGTGCATGTATTTTTCTCCAAAATAATTATCCCACGTGTCACTGTGCGAATCAAAATGTATTAAAGCGACAGGGCCGTATTTTTTAGCAAAAGCACGCAGGTGGCCGAGGCTTACAGAGTGATCCCCTCCTAATATTACGGGAGTCACATCGTCAGCCAGAATAGTGGAAAGCTGTTCTTCCACAAGTTCGTATGAGCGGTGAATATTCTGCGGAACCGTATCAAAGTCTCCGTAATCAACACCAGAACAGTAGTCGAATATATCGATTTCCTGATCCGGATTATACGGCCGAAGCAGGATGGAGAAATTACGGATGTGCTGAGGGCCGCCTCTCGCTCCAATCCGGTTTGAAACCGCGGTATCAAATGGGTTTCCGACAACTACAAAATCAACGTCTTTTGTGGTGCGGATGTTTTCGAGTCTCATGAATGTGCGGACCCCGGTATAGCGGGGCTTAATGAAGAATCT
>NZ_JALBWT010000022.1:0-81328 GCF_023845525.1 Sinobaca sp. H24 | reverse complement strand
ATCCTCAGGACGCTTAACAGGAGAAGGTACGTTAGTGAAGTGACGAACAGGACGAAGGCATGAAAAGATCCAGACGCTGACGCAGGGCTACGTTCAATGAACGATGCCTCCGCCGATTGGAGTAGTCAATGGTCCTTTGATAGCAATAAGGTATTCACGGATTGCTTCAAGGGACTCTTCCGGAAGCCACTCCTGTTTTGTTATATGCTTTTTCTCCAACGAGAATTTCTTTCCAGTGAATTTTCTTTTCGCCATTGTAAGCTTTCTCAACGGCAGCATCCAATACTTTTTCAGATGCAGCCCAGATGTCCGGTCCAATACCGTCACCTTCAATATAAGGAATTACCGGATTATTTGGTACGTTTAATACTCCGTCATTTGTTGTAATTTTTTCTCCATTAGCCATTTCAAAAAAACCTCCTACTTAGAATAAGTGAACCACTATTTATTTTAATGTTGTCCTGCGGCAGAGTAAAGAGAATAAAGGAAATCCTTTATTCTCTTGCTATTGCAATACCGCTATTATCTTTGATCCATCGGCACGTACTTCTGCTTATCCGGTCCTACATAATCAGCGCGGGGGCGGATTAAGCGGTTGTCGCTGTACTGTTCCAGATATGGGCCAGCCAGCCGGAAGCACGGCTTGTTGCAAAGATAGGGGTAAACAAATCGTGATCAATGCCAAGGCTGTGATAAACAGAAGCAGAATAGAAGTCCACGTTTGGAAGAAGGCCTTTTTCATTGGTTACAACTTCTTCTACTTTCAAGACATATCATACCACTTCGTTTCGCCGGTTACTTTCGTAAGGCGCTCGACATATCGCAGATGTTCGCTCTTGGATCGCCCTGCTTGTAGACACGGTGTCCAAATCCCATGATTTTTTCTTTATTGCCATAGCTTTTTTAATGTAATCTTCAGCCTTATCCGGCTCTCCGATTTCAGAAAGCATAGCCATAACTTTTTCGTTGGCACCGCCGTGCAGCGGACCTTTTAAAGCTCCAATAGCCGATGTGACACCGGAATAAATATCAGAGTGTTGCTACGCAGACACGTGCAGTAATGTGGAAGCGTTCAATTCATGGTCTGCATGAAGAACAGTGCTTATTAAATGCTGTAATAGGTTTCGTCCGGCTCTTCGTTATTAAGCATATAAAGAAGTTAGCTGCAAAACCAAGATCTGCTTTGGTGCTCGGGTTCTTTGCCTTCACGAATACGGGAAAAACCTGTAACGATTGCAGGAATCTGCGCTGAATCTTTACTGCTTTACGCTTATTTGCTTCCTCATTCATTTCATCTGCTTCGTCATCAAACAGGCCGAGCTGTGGAAACAGCTGTGCGAAGTGCAGCCATTGGATGTACTTTTTGATTGGATACTGTTCATGAAAGTCAAATATTTCTTTTGGTAACATCCATATTTGCAGCAAGATCTTTTGTAGTTCGTTTAATTCATTTTCCTTTGGCAAGTCCATTCCAAAGTAAATAAATCACTTCCTCAAATGTGCATTATCTGCAAGATCATCAATATCAATCCCTGATAAGTCAGGACATCATCAATGATGGAACTGAACGCTTGAGGTAGTTGCTACTACCCCTTCAAGACCGCGTGTTGTACTCATTTTAAAAACATCTCCTTTACCTTAAAGTATGATTTCCAAATTCTTTGAAAATCGAAAATGCTTACATTTCCATGAATTGTAAAATGCCACTCTTTTTTAACTAGAATGGTTAGTCTGTTTACTACACAGAGTACCCTTCCCTTAAAGGCTCGATCATAATCATCATCATTCCATTCCTGTATAGGCGAGATTCATTATAAGCTAACTATGTAGGAAGGACTTTCACCTACTCATTATAACCATATTTCATGAATTTGTGAATCAAAGTACAGAAAAAAAACACATTCACCTTGACGATGGTTACGAGCCTTTCTTTTTAACCGGCTCCGGATGAGGAAAAAATTCCACCACTTTCATGCAGTATAGGCAATACCGCTCCGATAAGCGGGCCGACGCATCCATTAAACAAAACAACAGCCAGAATCGTTCCAATTACAAGAGCTGCTGTAATATGAGGATCGTTAGCAAGCAGGACCACCCCGCCTTTTGCTATGAGGGCTACTGCAATGCCGGCTGCAAGCGCGATCCATGCATAGGAAGACCTGGCTGCCTCTCCGAGCTGGCTGAAGCCAATTTCGCCGGTCATAATAGGAATGAGAACCGTAAATGTAAGAATCGTAACGGCTATGGTTATACCTTTAGCCTGCATAAATGGAAATACTTTATCGCCCAGGCCTGCATAATGGACAATGAGCAGGGCAACAATAGCAATAATCAACGTCTGATTCTTTGCAATAATGCTGACTGCAAGAAGAGCCAGCATAAAAAGTGAACCTGATGAAAACATCCCAACCCCTTCTCTCTATATAATATTGTGCTTTCTTATGTAATCTAAAACCTGAATTATTCGCTTTTATAGGCAAAAAAAAGCCCGCTTTTCCAAGCGAGCCGAATTTTTCACTTACCTTCTTGTAACGACAACGGTTCCGTTCCGCAGCATCCGGTTCAATATTTTTTGGAAAAGTGCCTTGGCTGATCCACGTGTTGCTGGAAGGAGCAGCAAGAAGCCTGTTAAGTCTGTAATAAACCCGGGCGTAAGCAAAAACGCACTTCCGAGCAGAATACATGCCCCATCCATTACCAGACTGCTTGGAATTTCACCGTTCTGCATTTGCAGCTGGGCGGTTCTGATCGTCTGAAGGCCTTCTTTTTTAGCAAGCCATGCGCCTAATATACCAGTAAGGATAATAAGAATAATCGTCGGCCAGATGCCAATTACATTTCCTGCCAGGATAAGCACGCCTACTTCAGCGGCTGGAACAATGATGAGCAGCAAGAGGAGCCATTTCATTTATTTCTCTCCTTTTTTTCTCTTATTTTATCATTATATACGGAATAAACCGCCCCGTATACCAGGGCGGCTTTTTTACCGTATTTCTCTTTAAAGGACACTTGCATGACCACGGTAAATATCGCCGCGGGCACCGTCCACTGTGATTTCCTCGCCATCTTCAAATAGATCTGTCGCTTCGTCTACACCAACGATGACCGGAATGCCAAGCGTAAGGCCAACAACAGCTGCGTGCGAAGTCAATCCGCCTTCTTCTGTAATAACAGAAGACGCCTGTTCGAATGCCGGCATCATATCTTTATCTGTACCGTACGTGATAAGAATAGCGCCTGGTACCATTTTCTGTTTTGCTTCTTCTGCGTTTTTAGCAATAACTACTTTACCGGAAGCTGTTTTTCTGCCAATTCCCTGGCCTTTTGCAGCTACCTCTCCAATAACATGAACCTTCATAATGTTTGTTGTTCCTGACTCACCAACAGGCACACCTGCTGTTATAACAACAAGATCGCCATGTTCTACACGGCCGCTTTTCAACGATTCCGTTACTGTAATATCAAGCATTTCATCTGTTGTTTTCGCTGCGGCACCATGGATGGCTTTAACACCCCAGACGAGCGCAAGCTTTCTTACCACGCCAGGATTGCTTGACACTGCAATGATAGGTGATTCCGGACGGTATTTAGATACAATTCTCGCTGTATTTCCGCTTTCTGTAGCAGACAAAATGGCAGCCGCATTCAAATTAAAAGCCGTGTGGGAAACAGCCTGGCTGATTGAGTTTGTAATCGAAACCCGGCTTTCTTTTGTTCTTTGGCTTAAAATAGTTTTGTACTTTAATGCTGTTTCTGTTTTACGTGCTATATTACTCATCGTCTGAACAGATTCCACCGGATAATCACCGGCTGCCGTTTCTCCCGAAAGCATAATAGCATCCGTACCGTCAAAGATAGCATTAGCTACATCACTTGCTTCGGCTCTTGTTGGACGCGGGTTGCGCTGCATTGAATCAAGCATCTGTGTGGCTGTAATAACCGGCTTCGCCAGCGTATTGCACTTTTTGATTAATTCTTTCTGGGCCAATGGAACATCCTCCGGCGGTATCTCTACGCCAAGGTCTCCACGTGCTACCATTAATCCGTCTGACACTTCAAGAATGGAATCAATGTTGTCGATTCCTTCCTGGTTTTCGATCTTTGGAATAATCTGAATGTCCTCTGCTCCATGCTTTTCAAGAAGCTCTCTTATTTCAAGGACATCCGATGCTCTTCTGACAAAAGAAGCAGCAATAAAGTCCACGCCCTGTTCAATACCGAATTCAATATCAGCTGCGTCTTTCTCGGTAATACCCGGCAGATTCACGCTGACATTCGGAAGGTTAACCCCTTTTTTATTTTTGAGCTCTCCATTATTGAGTACTCTGGTAAGAAGGTTTTTTCCTTGTATTTCAAGTACTTCCAGTTCAATAAGTCCGTCATCAAGCAGAATTTTTTTGCCGGGCTCCAGATCATCAGAAAGACCATCATACGTTACAGAAATTTTTTCTGTAGTTCCTTCTACTTCTTCTGCAGATACAATCAGATCCTGACCCTTTACTAGGTTGATCGCACCGCCGGCCATCGTATGGGTTCGAACTTCCGGTCCTTTTGTATCCAAAAGAATTGCTACGTTTTTCTCCAGCCTTGCAGATACTTCGCGGATGTTGTCAATTCGTGCCTGATGTTCAGCAAAATCCCCATGGGAGAAATTCAGCCTGGCCACGTTCATGCCTGCTGTCATTAATTTTTCCAGGATCACCGGGTCTTCACTTGCTGGTCCTATCGTACAAACTATTTTCGTTTTTCTCATCTTATTCCTCCTAATTATTTAATACAGAATGTCGGGTTATATAGATAGTTCCTGAGACAGGCGGTATACGTCTTTATCAATTTGATGAGTTTCCTGAAGCGCACTTTCGATACTCTGCGACACAATCTTATTCTCACGGATGCCTACCATTTCGCCCTGCTTGCCATCAATTAAAAGCTCAACTGCTTTAGCTCCAAGACGGCTTGCCAGTACCCGGTCCGAGCCGGTAGGTGAGCCTCCGCGCTGAATATGCCCCAGAACGGTAACTCTTGTTTCCAGATTTGTTGCGTCTTCAATCTTTTTACCAAATTCCGGGCCGCTGCCTACTCCCTCGGCTACGATAATAATACTGTGCTTCTTCCCGCGTTGATGTCCTCGTTCCAGACGGGCGAGTATCTGTTCCATATCATAAGGTTCTTCCGGGATAATAATAGTCTCCGCTCCGTCAGCCAGTCCTGCCCATAAAGCGAGGTCGCCGGCATTTCTTCCCATTACTTCGATTACATATGTCCGCTCGTGCGAGGTTGCCGTATCACGGATTTTATCTATCGCGTCAATGACGGTATTGAGAGCTGTATCAAATCCTATGGTAAAGTCAGTACCTGGTATATCATTATCAATCGTGCCAGGAACACCGATAGTAGGAAATCCTAGTTCTGTAAGCTTCTGCGCTCCGCGGAAGGAACCATCGCCACCAATGACGACAAGACCCTCAATTCCTTTTTTGTTCAATTCTTTTACTGCAATGTCCCGGCCTTCCGGGGTTTTGAACTCTTCACATCTAGCTGTATATAATTTTGTGCCGCCTCTGTGAATAATGTCGCCAACGTCACCTAATTGCATTTGTTCGATATTTCCACTGATCAGTCCCGCATAGCCGTTTTTAACACCATACACTTCAAGTCCGTGAAAAATAGACTTTCTTACGACTGCTCGAATAGCAGCATTCATGCCCGGGGAATCTCCTCCACTTGTTAATACACCAATACGTTTCATCCTAAACTGTCCCCTTCCACATCGTATTATACGTTACCATCTCATTCATGAAAAATGTAGCTTTTTCTTTTTGGAATTCAAAAGCAAAAGTGCTTTCTGCTGTTAAGTCAGAAAGCACTAGGATTATCTGCAGGAATGGTAACGCTATCATCGTTAAATTCCCCGATATTCTTGAACTTTACGTAGCGCTGTTCAATGAGCTCTTCTCCGCTCATCTTTTTCAAATCATCTATTGAGGCCTTCAGTACTTTATCTATCTGTTTCGCCTGCTCTGCTACATTATGATGGGCGCCTCCTCTGATTTCAGGAATCACTTCATCAATAATGTCCATTTTTTTAAGATCCGGGGCAGTGATTTTCATCGTCTCTGCTGCCTTTTTCGCATGGGCGGAATCCTTCCACAACAGCGCCGCTGCACCTTCTGGAGAAATAACGGAGTATGTAGAATTCTCCAGCATATGAATATGGTTGCCCACTCCTAAAGCGAGAGCACCTCCGCTTCCGCCTTCTCCAATAACGATGCTGACAATAGGCACGCTGAATCCTGCCATTTCCAGAAGGTTTCTGGCAATAGCCTCACTCTGGCCCCGTTCTTCTGCAGCTTTTCCTGGATAAGCACCCTTGGTGTCAATCAGACAGATGATCGGCCGATTAAATTTTTCTGCCTGTTTCATCAAGCGCAATGCTTTACGGTAGCCTTCCGGATGCGGCATTCCAAAGTTACGGCGCAGGTTTTCTTTGGTATCCTTACCACGCTGATGTCCGATAACGGTAACCGGCATTTCATGATAAAACGCAATACCGCCAACGATAGCTTCATCATCACCATACAGCCGGTCGCCGTGCATTTCCATAAAATCTGTGCAAAGCTCATTAATATAATCAAGCGAAGTCGGCCGCTCTGCGTGTCTTGCGATCTGCACACGCTGCCATGGCTTTAAGTTGCCGTAGATTTCATCTTCCAGCTGCTCCAGGCGGCTTTCCAGCTTATCAATTTCGCCACTCATGTCAATTTCTTTATCTTTCGTAAATTCTTTTAGTTCATTAATTTTTTCACGAAGCTCGATTACCGGCTTCTCAAAGGGAAGATGGTTCAATGCAGCCTCCTCCTTTCTCTATATGTTACTTTCTATGAATAGCAAGAATCGTACCCAGCTTTTCTTTCATATGCGTTCTTGATATAACACCATCAAGCTGTCCGTGCTTTAAAAGAAATTCAGCTGTCTGGAAATCTTCCGGCAGATCCTGTCTGATTGTCTGCTCAATAATGCGGCGCCCGGCAAATCCAATTAGCGCACACGGCTCCGCAAAATTATAATCGCCAAGCGAAGCAAAGCTCGCTGAAACGCCGCCGGTCGTTGGATGCGTCATAACCGATATAAATAGTAGTCCTTCACGGTCCAGCTTTTTTAAAGCAGCGCTTGTCTTAGCCATCTGCATCAAACTAAGAACACCTTCCTGCATTCTAGCCCCGCCTGAAGAGGAGAACATAATAAACGGAATGCCGTCAGCTACGGCTTCTTCAATGGCCCGGGTAATTTTTTCTCCTACGACCGATCCCATGCTCCCCATACGAAACCTTGAATCCATAACGCCGGCTACAACGGGATGGTTGTTAATGGTTCCTTTTCCGGTCACAACCGCTTCATGCAGATCTGTTTTTTTCTGGTCCTGCTCTACTTTTTTCTGATAATCAGGAAAATCAAGCGGATCCGAGGAAACCAAATATGTGTTAATTTCGGAAAATGTTCCTTCGTCAAACAAACCTTCAATTCGTTCCGGAGCTGTAATAGGCATATGATGTTGACAGTTCATGCATACCATTTGGTGTTTACGCAGTTCTTTAGTGTAAACGATGGTTTTGCACGACGGGCATTTCGTCATAACTCCTTCATTCATACTGGTAGGCTGCTGTCTTTCAGGAGGTACCGTAGCATATCTTCTTTTTTATTGAAAAAATCTTTTAACACGCGTACACCTTCTTTGCTTTCCTATAAAGAATGTCTATTTTTTAAAACATAAATAAGCAGATTCACAAATAAACGGATAGAAAGCGACCGATATGCGTTAACGATCGCTTTCTTTCCGTAAACATTTCTTTATTTTATCACGTAGCCCGTTATATATGGGAATAAATTTTAAATTATTCTTTATCGATAATGGAAAGACGGCGTGTTTTTTCAGCCACTTCGTCCGGATCCACTTCTTTGCGTGCCACTCCTGTTTCCATTGCTGTTTTTGCAACGGCTGCTGCTACTGCAGGAGCTACCCTTCCATCGAATGGATTAGGAATCACGTAATCTTCCGAGAGGTCGTTGTCTGAAATCAAATCAGCAATAGCATAAACAGCTGCTTTTTTCATTTCTTCGTTAATGTGGGTAGCATTTACATCAAGGGCTCCTCTGAAGATACCCGGGAATGCAAGAACGTTGTTTATTTGATTTGGGAAGTCGGATCTTCCCGTACCAATCACATGAGCGCCGGCCTCTTTGGCTTCATCAGGCATAATTTCCGGATCCGGGTTGGCCATTGCAAAAATAATTGGGTCTTCGTTCATTGACTGAACCATTTCTTTTGTTAAGGCGCCGGCAACAGATACTCCGATAAATACATCCGTATTTTTGATCACATCTTTAAGTTCACCAGATGCTCTGTCTTTGTTGGTTACTTTTGCCACAGCTGCTTTTACATCATTCATTCCGAATGAACGGCCCTCATAGATAGCACCTTTGGAATCGCAGAGAATAACGTCACGTACGCCAAGACGCTGCAGAAGTTTAATAATAGCAATACCGGCAGAGCCTGCTCCGTTGATAACAACGCGGATTTCGGATATAGGCTTGCCGTTGAGTTTAAGCGCGTTGATCAGACCGGCTGCTGTCACAATTGCCGTTCCGTGCTGATCATCGTGGAATACAGGTATGTTCGTTTCTTTCTTTAAACGCTCTTCTATAATGAAGCAGTTAGGAGCCGCTATATCTTCTAAGTTAACGCCGCCGAACGTCGGTGACATCAATTTAACGGTTTCCACAATTTTATCTACATCTGTTGTATCAAGGCATATTGGAAAAGCATCTACGCCGGCAAATGATTTAAAGAGAACGGCTTTTCCTTCCATAACTGGAAGAGAAGCTTCCGGACCAATATTACCCAGTCCCAGCACAGCGTGCCATCTGTAACAACAGCTACCATGTTTCCCTTCATTGTATATTCGAATACTTTCTGCTTATCTTCAAAGATAGCTTTACATGGTTCAGCAACACTGGTGAATAAGCTAAACTCAAATCTTTGGAATTACGAACAGGAACTTTAATTCCTGATTCAAGCTTCCCCTGATTTACTCGATGAATATGAAGGGCTTCTTCTCTGTCGTTGGCACGTAACGCAACTCTCTCTCTTTTATATAACTGCTTTTACTCATTAGAGCAAGTTTTTCGATAACTTGCAAAACTTCTTTTATTATAACAGATGAAGCAGAGTAGTTCATCATTCAGAAGGCTTAAAGACAATAAATTCTTTAGGAATGCACTTTTCCATTTCTTTCATAAACTGGGGATCCGGTGACGCTTTCAAATGATTTCCGAGCTGGACGGTTTCTCTTGTTCGTTCATAAAAAACGTTCACCGGAACGGAACCTGGAAAGCGGTTCACTATTTTTTTCACCTGTGTGATTACACCGGATTTTTCCAGGCGGTCATCTATTTTCAACCAAAGCATGGACCGGCTTTGCTCGTTAAGCTCAGGCAGGCTCAAAACAGCTTCGGCAATAATCTGCAGGCTGCGTCCTTTCGCTTCCGATCTTCCTTGAATAAGCATAGGGACTTTTTGTTCGATCAGGGGTCTTACTTTCCGGTAGACAAAAGGAAAAATCACTACCTCTGCCGAAGCATCACCATCCGTGATGGTAAGAAAAGCCATTTTTTCACCTTTTTTCGTACGAATTTCCCGGCATTCTTCTTCAATGCCGGCAGCCCACATTTTCTTTTTGCCTTCTGTAATCATTCCCAGTTCCTCGGGATGAAAGGAAGGAAGGAAATGGGTATATTCATCCAGCGGATGTCCGCTTAAATAAAGACCGGTTGCTTCTTTTTCCGCTTCATAGGCTTCCTTTGTTGTATAAGGCTCGGCGTCCACATAGCGAAAATCGTCATCTCCGGCTTCCACCAGGCCGCCGAGTTCTTTTTGAAATTCCGCAAATTCCATTGCACGATCCATCGAAGCAAGCAGAACTGCACGGTCTTTCTTCCATTCATCGCAGGATCCTGACTTAATGAGCATTTCCAGGCCGGTACGTCCGAACTCTTTTATGCTCACGCGCATGCAGAAGTCGATCAAATCCGTAAACGGTCCTTTTTTTCTTTCTTCTATCAACGAATACACCGCTTTATTTCCAACCTGTTTGATCATATTAAATCCAAAAAGAATCTTTTCCTGCTCCAGTTTAAACGTAGAATAGCTTTTATTAATAGAAGGGGGCAGAAAAGATATTCCACTTTTTTCTGCCGCTCTTTTATACTGTCCAAGTTTGTTTTTTTATGCACATGCAGTGCAAGCAGCACAGTATAAAAAACAGACGGCTCGTTCGCTTTAATGTAAGCCAGCTGATAGGAAATTACGCTGTAGGCTACCGCATGGCTTTTGTTAAAACCGTAATCAGCAAAACGGACTATCGTATCGTACACCTTTGAGGCGGTTTCTTTCGTATATCCTTTCTGCACGGCTCCTGCCGTAAAGGCTTCCCTTTCTTCTTCCAGTACTTCTCTTTTCTTTTTGCTTACCGCCCGCCGGAGCAGGTCAGCCTGGCCATAGGTGTAGCCTGCCATCAATGCAGCGATCTGCATAATTTGTTCTTGATATACAATAACTCCGTATGTGGAGCCAAGAATAGGTTGTAAATCCGGATGCGGGAATTCTGTTTGTTCGCTGCCATGTTTACGCGCCGCATAATTTGGAATAAACTCCATTGGACCCGGCCGGTACAATGCATTTACTGCCGTAATGTCTTCAAAGCGGTCGGGATGAATCTGTTTCAGGGCTTTTTTCATTCCGTCGGACTCCAGCTGAAATACTCCATCTGTATTCCCTTCAGCCAGAAGGGCAAATGCAGCATCATTATCAAGCGGAAGGTTCCGCAGCGAAAAACGATGATTTTTTCGTTTTATCAATTCTTCCATCCGTTGAAGCATCGAAAGATTTCTGAGACCGAGGAAATCAATTTTCGTTAATCCCTGTGCTTCCAGAACCCCCATCGGATACTGTGTAACAGGTACAGCATCTTCTTTATACAGAAGCGGTACATGGTCTGTTAACTCATGCTTGCTGATTATAACTCCTGCCGCGTGCACGGAAGTGTGCCGGGGCATGCCTTCGATCTGAGCTGCAAGCTTCACAACCGCACCGGCTGCCTTTTCTCTGATAATAAATTCTTTCATTTCTGTATTACTGCGGAGTACTTCCGCTATCGTCGTCTGCTTTCCCGGCTGAGCCGGAATATAGCCTGCCAGCTTCTCGATAAGAGCCTGCGGGCTCTCCAGAATTCTTCCAATATCGCGGATAGCTGCTCTTGCTCCAAACGTTCCGAATGTTCCAATCTGTGCAACGTGTGCGGTTCCATACTTTTCAGCTGCGTATCGTATTACTTCATCTCGCCGATCGTCTTGAAAATCAATATCTATATCCGGGAAACTGACCCGGTCCGGATTTAAAAACCGTTCAAACAAAAGCTCGTGGTACAGCGGGTCAACATCTGTGATTTCAAGCACATAAGCTGCCAGGGAACCCGCTGCCGAGCCTCTGCCCGGTCCTACAGCAATACCGCTGTTTCTTGCAAAATGTATGAAGTCCTGAACAATAAGAAAATAATCGGCAAATCCGGTGTTTTCTATTATGTTCAATTCATAAGCAAGGCGCTCCTCCGCCTCCACTGACGGGGAACCAAACCGCTTTTTCATCCCTTCTCTGCATAGATAGTTCAGTTCTTCGGCAGAGCTGTTTGTGTGGCGAAGGGGAAAAGAAGGAAGAGAAGGAACCGAAGGCTGCATAGTTACCGAACAGGCTTCCACTATTTGGACAGCATTCGCTGCAGCCTCCTTCTGGGTTTCCGATTCTTGTTTATAAGAAGTAAGAGCATGCTCAGGAATTTCCTTCTGATTCATTTCACGGACAGGTATACCTTGTTTCACAGCATGAAGCGCCAATAACGCTTTATATTCTTTACGATCCGCCATTCGGATGTTATTTCCTGCTGTCAGTGGAAGATCGAAGGCACGCGCTTCTTCCTTCCATTCTTCCAGCCCGGCTGTTCCTTCTTCTTCCGGCCATTCCAGGTATAACCTTCCCGCTGCTATGGTTTGTTTATATTTTTCCAGCGTATCCCTGGCCCAGTCTTTTTCTTTGAGTCTAAGCCAGTACGCCGCTTCACTTTCTTCCCATGGAAGCACAGCAAATAGATGCTCTGTTCTGCCGGCTATATCATCTAGGGACAGGGAAATGCGCTGGCTTTCCGAGGACAGGCGCATCAGCTCCTGATAGCCTTTATCATTTTCGGCATATAAAGAAAGACAGAAAGCATTCTGATGAACCCCTTTCACCGTAAGCTCTAAACCTATGACAGGCTTGATTCCCGCCTCTATGCAGGCATTATAAAAGGGCACAGCTCCAAACATCGTATTCGTATCTGTTAGTCCCAACGCTTCTATCTGTTGATTTTGTGCCGTTTCCACCAGCTTATTGATCCGGGCAGTGCTGTAAAGCAGGCTGTACTCGCTATGTATGTGAAGCCTTACTTCCTTCATATTTTCCTCCTTCCTCCAGTGCCGTACTTTTCTTTAGTATGCCCAGCTTTTTTTCCAAAAACAAGTCATACATTTTGAATAAAGCCGCCTTATAATAGGCGGCTGGATTAACAAAAAGCAGTTTATTGGAGTTTCTTACTGTTACTCGCGGCAGAGACTGTTGAGTTCTTCAATAATTGTTTTTGTTTCTGCCAGGTCTTCCGCTTTAGCCCCGGAAGCGTTAGGATGACCGCCTCCGTTATGACGGGCTGCTAATTCATTAATGACTACCTTTTTGGAGCGGAGTCTTACCCGGTAGCTGCCATCTTCGTTCTCTACGAAAAAGACCCAGGCTTTAATACCTTCCACTTCAGCGAACACATTCATCATAGCCGAGGAGCCGTTTATCGTAACGTTATACTTCTGCAGCAGCTCCTGTGTTAAATACATTACTCCTACACCGTTTGAAGATAGTTCAAAATCAGATAATACCCGGCCTTTTAGGCGGACCAGCTTTTCGTCACTGCTGTAGAAACCGGCAAAGAGAGAAGCCGGGTCAATCGGATATTTCAATGCTTCTGCCGCCATCTGCAGCGTTTTGGGTGTGGTATTTGAATGCTGGAAACGTCCAGTATCCCCTATTATGCCGGCGTAAAAGAGCCTTGCCGCTTCCGCAGGGATTTCCCAGTCTTTTTCCGCTTTCAGCCACAGGGCAAATGACATCAACATTTCACAGGTCGAGCTTGACTTCGTATCCACCCAGGATGGTTCCCCATACACGTCTACTTCAGGATGATGGTCAATTTTTGCCATTTGAGCGGCTTTTTCCCAGCCGGATCCATCAATTCGCTCTTTTTTGCTGTTCGCAGATTAGATATAAAGCATTTTCAGGTGATCCAGCTGCTTCTTCACTCATCGACACTAAAAAGGATAATCCAGGCTCATCTCTCCCTGTATAACCACATGCTTTGCCGGCTCATTATGTTTAATTAAGGCAGCAAGCCCTCCCTGCGAGCCAAGAGCATCCGGGTCCGGCTTTTCATGCCTTAATATAACTATTTCCTCATATTGTTTAATTGTTTCGTATAGTTCCTGCATGATACTGTTCATTTTCTTCTTCCTCTCTATTGTTGCGTTATGAGTATTGCGGCGTCTTTATAAAAGGTACAATGAATCTGCTTAGAAGGAGAGATTTATTTGTCCCAGCTTTTTATCATACTTATTGTTCGTTTCTGTTGTTTTTTATCTTTTTCAAAAAGTAAAAGCGTTCCGCGCCACTTCTCCCGGCCTGAAACGCTGGCGCAGACAAAAGCAAATATCAGTCTCGGCACAGCTCTTGCTTCCGTAGGACTGCTGCTTTTGTTTACGAATCGGGGTCTGGTGGATATCATTATTGGAAGTATTTTTACGCTGCTTGGCGCTGCAAATATTCTGCTAGGAATGCGCGCCTATAAGCTGTACAAAACCGTATGCCGCTGAAGAAGTAGAAAAGGAGCGCAACCAACGAGAGCCCTCCTGACTATTTCACTCTTCGTCATTATTTCAGGCTGCCGTCCTACCCGAGGAACCGGCTGCCTTTTTTATGCTCTAGCGGTCGAGCAGCTGAGCCATTATTAATGCCTTTCCAACGATGGCTCCTTTATGATAAAGCTCTACATCAATTTTTCCGTTTTTCCTTCCAACATCCAGCATTTTCCCTTTTAAATCGATCGTACTTTCAATTTGAACAGGCTTAATAAAAATATATCGTAATATTTTCAACAGATATATCGCCGCGCTTATACTGCTTAAGCAGGCGGCTTCCCGTTTCCGTAACGAGCGTTTGTCAGCACCCGTAAGCATCCCCCAGATGATTGGTCATCTGTGGACTGAGCTCGCACTTGTAGACATATTCCGACCCAGGCTCGGTTTCATGAAAACGGCTTGTTACTAGATCTTCAATCGTTTTCTCCAACATGAGGCTGTCTTTGGACCATCTGCAGAGCTTTCAGCACGTCCTGACGGCTGATGACTCCCAGAAGATGACGGTGGTCATCAATAACCGGCAGCAGCTCAATTCCTTCCCACACCATAACATGAGCGACAGCATACTTGTCCGCTCGTTTACCGTAATAGGAGATTTAGTCATAACCTTTTCAATCGACGTGCTCATCTGCGCTCCCAGAACGTCTTTAGCAGCGACCATTCCCTGTACTTTCATATCTTCCTAATGACAGGATAGCGGCTGTGACCGGTACGTCCATTTCATTTCATGCCATTTATCCACCGTGTTGTCTGTCGTCATATAGTACGTATCTTGAAGAGGATCAGAATATCATCAACAATGGCAATTTCTTTTTAATTAACTGATCATAAATAGCACGGTTAATCATTGTTGCGACAGTAAACGTATCATAGCTTGTTGTAATTACTGGAAGTCCCAGCTCATCGGCAAGCGAAATAACATTTTCATTCGTATCAAATCCGCCTGTAATTAACACAGCTGCGCCTGCTTCCAGAGCCAGCTTATGTACCTGGTAGCGGTTTCCTACGATCAGCAGGTTTCCAGCTTCCACATACCTCATCATGGCTTCAAGCTTCATAGCTCCGATTACAAACCGGTTGAGTGTTTTATGCAGACCGTTTCGTCCTCCCAGTACCTGGCCGTCTACAATGTTGACTACCTCCGCATAAGTAAGTTTTTCTATGTTTTCTTTTTGTTTTTTTTCAATTCGTATCGTTCCAACACGTTCAATCGTACTGACAAGTCCCTGGTTTTCCGCTTCTTTTATCGCACGATAGGCGGTACCTTCACTTACTTCCAGTGTTTTCGCTATTCGGCGTACCGATATTTTCTCCCCTACATCCAGATCCGTAATATGGTGAAGAATCTGTTCATGCTTTGTTGTCATATTCACGCCTCCTCTTCTCCCAAATCTGTACACTTTTTCTTTGCCGCTTCAAACTGTATTACTCTTATTATACGTTTCTGTTATATACAATTCAACTAACCTCTTTCCAACAGGCGTTTCTACTGTTATTTATATAAAACAGCAGGCTGTCTTTTTAGATGCTATTAACACAGATAGAGTCATACAGCACAAAAAAGCTGCCTCCCGTTTCCGGAAAACAGCTCTATCTTTTCTGCTTTTATAAGTCGGTGCCTTCGCCTGCGCTCCACGCCGCGCCTTCAGCCGGCGAAATGGAAGAAATAAATGCTTCCGGGTCCTGCTTAATCGGCGGCATCGTATTGTAATGAATCGGCACGGTGAACTTCGGTCCTATCCATTCGACTGCCTGCTTCGCATCTTCCGGACCCATCGTGAAATTGTCACCAATAGGGACGAATAGAAGGTCATATTGTTTCGTTCTCCTATCATTTTCATATCTGAAAATAATCCGGTATCTCCCATATGATAAATCGTTTTTCCTTCTGCTTCAAAAAGAATCCCGGCCGGCATTCCCATTACGTGATCGTTTGTGTTTCTTCATCCATAAACGCAGAACCGTGAAAAGCCTGCGTGAATTTCACTTTCCCCAAACGTATAGGCTCCTCCGATATGCATCGGATGGGTATTGAGGCCTTTCCAGCCTAAGTAAGTAGCCAGCTCAAATGGTGCTATAACCAATGCATCACTTCTTCTTGCAATATCTTCTGTATCGCCGAGATGGTCGTTGTGCCCATGTGTCAGCAGAATAACATCTGCTTCTACTTTTTCTGCTTCCAGATCTGTTAAATCATTACCCGTTATAAAAGGATCAATTAGAATCGTTTTGCCGTTCGTCTGAATTTTCACTACTGAATGTCCATGATAGGTTACCTTCAATGCTAACACTCCTTTTGATTTCACTCGATTTGTTTCTCTTTTTCCGTATACCTTTCTTCCGCTGATTTTAAACAAAAGCTACCTGCGCTTATGTAATACGTCCACCCCTCCGGTTACTTCCATAATCGTCCCGGTAATCATGTCGGAATCTTCTTCACATAAAAATAAAATAGTGCGGGCTATATCTTCGCCGGTACTCGGACGCCCTACTGGAATGCTTGTATCCTTCACCGGCCTTGCGTCTTCTATTCGCGCTTCTTTGTAATCTGATGTTACGACGCCCGGGCACACCATATTTACCGTTATCCCATTTTCCGCCTCTTCCACCGCTACCGTTTTCACTAACGAAGCAAGACCTGATTTGGCTGCAGCATAAGCAGAGCGGTAAGGCCAGGCGGGTGCAGAACCCGCGCCCTGAAATCCGTAGGCTATCACTCTGCCGTAGTGCTGCTCTCTCATAATAGGCACTGTCTCCTGAAGCAGGTAGAACATCGAGCTTAAGTTCCCTTCTATCATTTCATGCCATTCTTCCGGTGTATAATCCATCAGCTTTTTTGGTTCAAAAATATACGGACCCGCATTATTGATCAGCAGATCCAGCCTTCCAATTTTTCTTTGGCTTTTTGAACGAGCTGCTTAATATCTGCAGGTTTTGTAATATCTGCCTTTATACATAACAGCCGATCCTCTGCTTCTGCCCAATCTGACTTTAATTTTTCTACTGCTTGTGAATCGTTTCTGTAGCTCACTGTAACAGCATATCCGCGTTCTATCAGCATGTCTGTTACTTTCCGTCCCAGTCCTTTTGATCCTGCTGTAACTAGTGCATGACGCATGATTAATCCTCCTCGTAACACGATCATTCTATGTATCTCTTATATTTAACAATCCTTCATTATCATACTATGCTTTATGTCTTCCGTAAAAATATTGCGCTCATGTTCAGCGCTTACATCCTTGTGATATACTGTAAGTATGAGGCAGTCGTACACTCTTTAAAAGGAGGATGACCATGGGCAAATATAAGCATATACTAGTAGCCGTAGACGGCTCGCAGGAGGCAAAAACAGCATTTAAGAAAGCAATGGAGCTTGCGGACGAATACCAGGCAGCATTAACAATTGCTCATATTATCGATACACGGACTTTCGCCACTGTAGAACATTACGACAGAGCGGTTGTCGCCAGAGCGGAAGGATACGGGCAGGACCTTCTCGACAAATATGCCGAAGAAGCCAAAGGAGCAGGATTAACCAATGTAACGACTGTTCTCGATTTCGGCTCCCCAAAAGTAAAAATACCAAAAGATATCGCCAGAAAAACAAAAACGGATCTGATTATTACAGGAGCTACAGGCTTAAATGCTGTAGAACGAATATTTATTGGCAGTGTATCCGAAGCTATGCCAGACAGGCAAATGCGATGTTCTCATCGTACGGACTGCGAACCTCAGGATCAGGTTCAGGCGTAGAATCGAAGAATCGGATTTATTTTAAATATATGATAATAGTAGAGGTGAATACGGAAAAGCATCTGTCTAAACATCTCTTAATGTATCCAGAAAACGCTTTGTTTAGTAGATTTATGCAATCTATTGGAAAGAAATAGAATAAAAAAGAAACAGGAAGAGACTCCAGAAGAACAGCCATCGGTGAAAATAAAGATCCTCTTTTTCTTCTTTAGCTGAGGTATGGTCTGTGGAAAGCGATCCCTGTAAATACTTTTGTATTGAAATACGTATTTTTTTTCGTTTTCAACAGCCTAAAAAAAGACCTTCACCCTGCCGGTGAAGTCTTTGCTGTATATTACTATTCCTTTAGTTTACCCTTAGCAAGACCAATAGCGTGACGAACCTGGTCAAACCCTGTGCCTCCTGCGCTGTTTCTTCTAGAAACGACAGTGGATGGTTTTAATACTTCGTAGATATCTTCTTCAAATAGGGAGCTGGCTGCTTTATCTCTTGCAAAGACAGATCCAATAGGAAGATGTTCTGCTGAATGCAGGTCAGCACCAGTTTCCCAACTACTTCATGGGCTTCGCGGAACGGCATTCCTTTTGTTGCGAGGTAATCCGCTAATTCCGTCGCATTTGAAAAATCGGAATGAGTTTCTTTGTTCATGACTTCTGTATTAACCGTCATTGATTCAATCATCCCGGTAAAAATATTTAATGATCCTTTTATCGTATGCACCGTATCAAACATACCTTCTTTATCTTCCTGCATGTCCTTATTGTAGGCAAGCGGAAGACCCTTCAGCAGGGTAAGCATAGAAATAAATTTCCATAGACTCTGCCTGTTTTTCCTCTGATTAATTCAGCCATATCCGGATTTTTCTTCTGCGGCATAATACTGCTTCCAGTAGCAAATGCATCATCGAGCTCCACAAAGCGGAACTCCTGGCTCGACCAGAGAATCATCTCTTCTGCGAGTCTGGATAAATGCATAATGCTCATGGCAGAGGCGCTCATAAATCAATTAAAATCACGATCACTTACGGCATCGAGGCTGTTTTCATAAATCCCATCGAAGCAAGCAGTTCAGCTGAATAGTGACGATCAATCGGAAACGTGGTTCCCGCAAGTGCACCGGCTCCAAGTGGAGATTGATTCACACGTTTCAAAACTATCTTCAAAGCGATCTGCATCACGCTGAAGCATCCAGAAATAAGCCATCAGATGATGGGCAAAGATATCGGCTGCGCTCTCTGAAGATGCGTATAACCGGGAATAATCGTTTCTACATGGGCTTCTGCCTGGGTGACGAGCGCTGTCTGCATGTTTTTAATGCTTTTTATTATTCCTTAGTCTGCCTATTTAAATACAAGTGCATGTCGGTAGCCACTTGATCATTTCGGCTTCTTCCCGTATGGAGCTTTCCGCCGAGCGGACCGATTTCATCGGTAAGAAATTTTTCTATATTTAAATGAATGTCCTCATTTTGAACGCTGTCTCCAGCTCTCCGGCTCTCGCCTTTTCCCTTACAGTATGAAGGCCTTTTTTTATCGTCTCGGTTTCTTCATCTGTTAGAATACTGGTTTTATTCAGCATCTCCACGTGTGCCAGGCTTCCTTCAATATCTTCTTCTACCAGTTCTTTATCAAAAGAGATGGATGCCCCAAAGGCATCCACCCATTCTTCTGCTGATTTAGTAAATCTTCCGCTCCAAAGCTTTGTCATACTTTAACACCCTTCACGCCGTTCTTGTTGACCTGGCTGTGAACTTTTGTAGGAAGACCCCAAAGACTGATAAATCCAACCGCTGCACTATGGTCAAATTCGTCGCCGGTAGAGTAAGTGGCAAGATTTTCGTTATAAAGGGACAAGTCGGATTTTCTTCCTTCTACAATAGCGTGTCCTTTAAACAGCTTAACTCTTACCAGTCCGGTAACACTTGTCTGCGTTTCTTCGAGGAAAGCCAGAAGTGCTGTTCTAAGCTGGGAGAACCAGAGACCTTCATAAATAAGCTCCGCAATTTTCTTCTCTATTACAGGCTTGAAGTGTGCTACCTCTTTAGGAAGCGTAATATCTTCAAGCTCTTTATGAGCAGTCAAAAGCGTCGTTGCGCCAGGACACTCATAGATTTCTCTGGATTTAATGCCGACCATTCTGTTTTCCACGTGGTCAATTCTGCCAACGCCATGTTTACCTGCTACATCATTTAAGTGAAGAATAAGCTCATCAAGCTCATAGGCTTTGCCATCAATAGCTACCGGCTTACCCTGTTTGAATTCAATTTCAATAATGTCCGCTTCGTCCGGTGTTTATCGAGCGGTGTTGTTAAATCGTAAGCACCTTCCGGTGGTGTAGCCCATGGATCTTCGAGGATTCCGCACTCGTTGCTTCTTCCCCATAGGTTCTGGTCTACAGAGTAGGGGTTATCAAGATCTACAGGTACAGGGATGTTATGCTGCTTAGCATAGTCGATTTCTTCATCTCTGGACCATCCCCAATCTCTTACCGGAGCAATAACTTCCAGATTTGGGTTTAACGCCTGAATGGAAACTTCAAATCTCACCTGGTCATTTCCTTTTCCAGTACAGCCGTGTGCGACCGCATCGGCATTGTATTCTTCTGCAATTTCAACAAGCTTTTTGGAAATAAGCGGTCTTGATAAAGCGGAAACGAGCGGATATTTTAACTCATACATAGCGTGTGCCTGCATGGCGGGAAGTACAAAGTCTTCCGCAAATTCTTTCTTCGCGTCGATGCTGATTGATTCAATTGCACCGACCTTTAACGCTTTATCTTTTACAAACTGAAGATCCTTGCCCTCTCCTACGTCCAATCCTACTGCGATAACATCATAGCCGTTATCTTTCAGCCACTGAATCGCTACTGATGTATCAAGTCCTCCGGAATATGCTAGTACTACTTTCTTCTTTGCCATTCTCTTTCCCTCCATTTATATAACTCTTATCCATGTGTGATTGAATATTCATACTGACTTTATTATTTTTATACATTCTTCTGCAAAAAATATAAGAGGTTTTATCCTCTTATTTCGGTGCGCTCTCAGCGGCGCCCTTTGCTATTTATTACTTTAACAAGTTCTATTCGCTTTTGCAACACTTATTCATAAAAAAGCATAAAAATTTATTTATACTTTTTTACAACCGATTTAAAAAGCAGTTTATTTCTTTTCAAATAAGGGATTTCTGTACATCCCCAGACTATGCAGCTCTCTATTTTATAAAACAATATGCATAAATACGTATTTTTTATTATAAAAAGAAGCACCGCTCCGTTTTCTACTGCTCTCCTTCTATTTTTTTCATTTTATTCACCATAGCTGTAATCCGCTCCTGCACCATGCCGAATACACTTTGCTTTTCATATACGCCAGCTGACGTTCTTTCTCCTCCAGGTACGCCAGTCAGTACTTCCATTCCCTCTTTTATGGAGGACACGGCCCAAATATGAAACATCCCCTGCTCCACTGCTTCCAAAATCTCGTTGCGAAGCATCAGGTTTGTGCTGTTTAGCTTCGGAATAATAACTCCCTGGCTTCCGGTCAGGCCTCTTCGTTTACAAACGGAATAGAAACCCTCCACTTTTTCATTCACGCCTCCGATCGGCTGCACATCACCAAATTGATTAACTGAGCCTGTCACCGCAACATCCTGTCTAGCGGAATTTCCGCCAGAGAAGACAGCAGCGCATATAACTCTGTACTCGAGGCACTGTCTCCATCCACCATATTATAAGACTGTTCAAAAGTGATGCTTGCCGCCAGCGGCAGCGGATCATCCTGGGCAAACTCCGCCTGAAGGTAACCGGAGAAATATGAAGGCCTTTTGTATGGATCGGTCCTGTTAAAAAAGATTCCCTGTCGATATTAACAATTCCATTTTCTCCGACATACGTTCTTGCAGAAACCCTTGTCGGCAGGCCGAATGACATATCTCCTCTTTTTGAAACAACCAGCGCATTAATCTGGCCGATTGCTGATCCTTCGGTGGATATCATGATCGTTCCATCGTCTATTGTGTCCTGCATCGCTTTTTCCATTGATTCGTACGGCTTGTTTTTATTACGGCCAGTCTCACATGTCCGGCTTCAATAAAAGCTGCTTTATCTTACGAGCCCAGTAATCAGCCTCCATTAATACCTCTGTAATAAGATGAAAACGGGCGGAAAGCTTTCTTTATCATTAACCAGCCTCGTGCTGTAATCAATAATTTTCGCTAATGCCTGTTTATGCACGTGCAGCAGCTGATTGCGACGGCATATATAAGCAATAAATGCGGCATACTCCTCTATGTGCTGAAAATGTCCGCTCCATGCTCGTTTCAAACTCCACTTTGACACGAAACAGCTTTCGAAAGACCTCATCTATTTGAAAAAGGTAATCAAACTGAGAAAACGTTCCTATTAATATTACTTTTATGTCTACCGGAAGCGGTTCCGGTTTCAAAGGACTGCGGAATCCCCCTGCCGCTTCATTGGCCAGAGCTTCCATACGCAGCAGACCGGAGCGCAGCATCTGCTTTAGAGCCTGCCAGCAGTATGGATGAGAAAGCAGCTCAGCTGCCTCTAGAATAAGATAACCTCCGTTTGCTCTATGAAGAGCTCCGCCTGTGAGCATGCTGACATCCGCTTCCAGAGATGGCAGCGTTGGCTTGGGGTCGATTTTTCCAAACAGATTGGAATAGGACGGGTATGTTTCATGAATCACAGGAGCACCCGGCCGCTTTTACGGCTTACCAGAACATTCACCGAAAATTCTGCGGGAATAACACGGCTGTTCTTATCTTGGTTTCCTGAAAAAGAATCTTCCATTTCTTTATTATTTCTTTACGTATACTTTCGATATAAGATATTGCTTTTGGTATCTCGCGATAGGCCTCTATCATTTCTTCAAGCGGTCCATAAATCGACTGGCCTACCATGAGTTCCTCTGCATCCTGCCATTTCTTTTTAAGAGATTTTCTCATGATCTGCTGCTGCCTCAACGTTGCGTTAACGTCTTTTGTAAGAATTTTGCTTTTCCCCATTATTTGCTGTTTGTTATTTCATCCAGTTCCTCAAATGATTCTTCCGAATGCGGTACACCTTCTTTCGTCAGCGGTACCGCGACTACTCCCTGCTGCTTTTTGTCCAGCGCAAACTGCTGGTCGGGGCTCTTTTTCAAGCTGCTGCCACTTATCATGAAGCTCATTTTCCTGTGTCTGGGCCATATCTATTTTCTGCTGCTCAAACCGGTCGCCTGTCAGCGCTTTGTTAATCTTCCTTTATTTCATACATCATCTCTTCTATATTGCCTGCAAATAGACTTCCCTCTCCTGCTGGAAATTCGATGAAGGCAGGAGCATCGGGAGAATCAAAATTATGTATATATACAATATCTTTTGGGGTATTTTCCTGTACTGCGGACTGTTCCGTTTTTAACCTGGCAAATGTTGTTCTTCCTGTACCACCTGGTCCGGCCAGGAAAATATGATAGTCCTCCTGCTTCATCTGCAGACCAAATTCCATCGCTTCCTGCGCCTGATTTGGCCGATTAATTCCATAGGTGTTTTCTTTAATTCCTCTGTTGTTTCAAAAAAAAGCTGTCCGGATCGCATCTAGCGGCTAATTGTGGTGAAGAAAGCAGCAGATCTTTACGACAGATCAATACGATCACCCCTTTGTATGGTATCTATATACCTTTCTCCTCCCTTCCTTTATTTCCTGCCTTTCTACAAAAAAAGCTGCACCTCATTGTTGAATATACCGGACAATGAGGTGCAGCTTATATCGGATGATTTTACTCGCTGAATGCAAGAGCATCCCTTGCGATCATTACTTCTTCATTTGTTGGGATAACAAAGATTTTACAGGCGAACCTTCTGCACTGATTTCTGCTTCTTTTCCACGTGTATTATTGCGCTCTTCGTCAAAATGAACGCCCATGAAACCAAGACCTTTGCTTACCTTTTCTCTTACAGTTATACTGTTCTCGCCAACGCCTGCTGTAAAGACAATAGCGTCTACTCCATTCATACTTGCTGCATAAGCACCGATGTATTTATGGATACGAGAAGCAAAAACGTTCATTGCTGTTTCTGCACGTTCATTTCCACCTTTTGCCGCTTCGTCAATATCACGAAGGTCACTGGAAAATCCGCTAAGGCCAAGCATACCACTCTCTTTGTTCAATACGTGAATAACTTCTTCTGCGCTTTTTCCTGTCTTTTCCATAATATAGGAATAAGAGCAGGGTCGAGGTTACCGGAACGAGTGCCCATTGTTACTCCAGCCAAAGGAGTAAAACCCATCGATGTATCAACGGATACTCCTCCGTTTATTGCTGCAATACTTGCGCCATTTCCAATATGGCAGGAGATTACTTTCACATCTTTTTGGTCTCTGCCAAGCATTGCCGCAGCTCTCTCTCCTACATACTGATGAGAAGGCCGTGGAAACCATATTTCCGAATACCGTATTCTTCATAATATTCGTAAGGGATACTATATAGATACTTATCCTTTTCCATCGTTTGATGGAAAGCTGTATCAAATACGGCTACAGAAGGAACATCAGGGAGCACCTGCTTAAACGCTTTAATTCCCATAATGTTAGCCGGATTGTGGAGCGGCGCCAGCTCACTCAGTTTTTCAATCTCCACTATCATGTCATCAGTCATTAGAGCGGAAGCAGAGAACTTCTCCCGCCATGCACAACCCGGTGGCCTATTCCATTAATGTCATCAAGTGATTGAATAACTTCCTTGTCCGTAAGAAACGAAAGCATTTCTCTTACAGCGTCAGCGTGGTCTTCGATAGAAGGATGAACGGTATGTTCCTCTTCTCCGAATTCAACTGCCATAACGGTACCGTCCATACCAATGCGTTCGACTAATCCTTTTGCGATAATTTTTTCTTCAGGCATATGAAGAAGCTGAAACTTCAGCGATGAACTTCCAGCATTGATTGCCATAATTTTCGGCATGTAAAGCGCCCCTTTTTCTCTTTCTTTCAAACCTTTTCTATTTAAACATTCCGTCAGAAAAAAAGCAAGAAAATCCTATTGTACCAAGGCATAGAACCTCATAATTGTAAGCGGTTGCCAGCGCAGTATATTAGGAAATCCTTCTTCCTTAAACCAGTTGTCAATACTTTTCATCATTTCAATCATTGCTTCCCGATTTGAAAATGACGGCATTTCAGCAAGAAGTGCCTGACCCGGCTGTCGGACGTTCGGGCCTCTTTTCTGTATGATCCAGATGCTTTTGGCAAACTGCTGATCTTTAAACATAGAAGAGGGAAGCTGAAGCAGTCCTAAAGTAAATGCATATTTTTTGATCACGCGCTGCAGCTCGTCGGCCTGATCGCTCTCAAATATAAAATTAGGTACAAGCAAAAGCAGCGTTCCGTTTTCTTTTAATTCTTTAAGGCTGCTCTCATCATTAAATGATGAACGTAAGGCTGGCCCTCCGTTACATTCAATCGAAAGGCTCTGCTGCTTCCGGTTTAGGATAATAGCCTACCGGGAGATCGGTCACAATAAGATCTGCTGGAACCTCTGGAAGTTTTTCAATGCTGTCCTGGTGAAACAATTCCACCGTATGTTCCTGTAGATTGGAGAGAACGTATGCAATATTCAGCAGCGTTTCATCTACTTCCGCTCCGTAAGCTACCACTTCTCTGCTCAGCTGGTTTAATACCGCGGTGAGAAGATTAGCAGTCCCAACGGCCGGATCCATCACTGTTTTTACTTCTCTCTTGGCTGTAAGTTTTTCTGCCAGATATCCCATAAACATAGCTACTGCATCTGGTGTCATCGCATGGTGCGGCTGCACATTTTCTTTCATTCCTTTTATAACAGCAAGCTGAAAAGCTTTTCTTATTCCTCACGTTTCATTTCAGGAGGCAGGTCTGTTTTTAGTTTTTCCTGCAGCTGCTCCTTTTTTTCATCGGGAAGGGATTGCACTACGTCCTGCTGCAGAAGGTTCTCACCCGCTTCAGCCAGTGCTTCCAAATATGTTAAGCCCATATTTTTTTGAACGGCTCCGGCCATTTGATCTATCCATTCGTATAACGATTCCGTATTTGTCTGTTCTGTCATGTTCTTTCCTCCCATAGTTCAAGCTTTACACCTTTGTTTCGCAACGTTTGATAGTATATCAGACCTGGAGTCTATCCTCCAGCTTTGAAGAAGTGGGGCTTGGAAAATATTACACGTTTTAACCGGCGGTTTGATGGAAATAGGGAAATTAGTCAGGCTAAATGTTTTTAATTAATGGAGGGGTAAAATTATGCTATTACGTACAAAATGTTCCGGGAATTTGCCATTTCCGCGGAGGATGACCGTTTCGGCTCTGTAGCTGATGTATATTTCGATTCAGCAGGGGACTGGAAGTTCGTTACATGGCCGCAGACACAAGGGCATTTCTCGCCGGAGGCCGGGTATTGATCACTCCCGAATTAATCAATAATTTAAACTTCGCAGAACAGTTTGTTGGCGTGCAGGCGACGAAAGAACAAATTAAAAACAGTCCTAAACCAGAAGATCATAAACCGGTTTCCCGTTCCTACGAAACCAAACTATCTGATCATTACAACGCGGGAAGCTATTGGATGCCCCTGCAGCAGGAGCCGGAGGAGCAATGCTTCCCGTAGGAGGTCCGCTTGTGCCCGGACAGTCTGATATGGAAACAGAGCCAAACGAATCTACGAACGATAATGAAGAATATTTCCTGCAGAGTACCGAGGATATTAAAGGATACTCCGTTTCCGCCGGAGGAAAAGATGCCGGCAAAGTAACCGATATCGTTTTTGATACTTCCACCTGGCAGATCCGCTTTGTGGAAATCGATACAGCGGGGTTATTTTCCAAAAACAAAACGTTAGTACCTGTGGAACAATTTAAAGAATTTGATCCTGTTAATGAAATAGCAGAAATTCGTGCGGCACGTTCTGTTATTGAAGAAGCACCGGAATATGATGAAAATACTGCTCTCACAGAAGAGTATGATACGCACGTTACGGATCATTATAAAACCACAGCTAGAATATCTTTCTTTTTTCATATGAAAAGCCTCTACAATGCTGTAGAGGCTTTTCGTCTGCTTACTTATTATTAAATCAAAGTCTTTGCATGCTTCAATGCCGCTTCATAATCGGGATGCTCGGATACTTCAGGCACTACCTGCTTATAAGCGATTACTCCTTCACTGTCGACCACGAAGACGGAGCGTGCCAGCAGACGGAGTTCATCAATGACTACGCCGTAGCTTTCTCCGAAAGATAGATCGCGGTGATCAGATACTACTTGTATATTGTCTATTCCAGCTGCCGCGCACCAGCGTTTCTGGGCAAACGGCAGGTCGTTGCTGATCGTTAGTATCTCGACATTATCCAGTTCAGCCGCTTCTTCGTTGAAACGTCTTGTCTGCTTGTCGCATGTCCCTGTATCAATAGAAGGCACAACACTAATCAATCGCACCTTGCCTTCAAAATCAGACATTTTCACCTCTGATAAGTCATTAGCAAGAACCGTAAAATCCGGCGCCAGATCGCCTTCGTTCACCTCTGAACCTCGAAGCGTAACTGGATTTCCTTTGAATGTAACATTAGCCATGGGAATTCCTCCTGTTATTTTGTTTATTTCATACTGTACCCTGTTATCCGATTGGAATAAACAAAAGCTGTTATTTCTCTGCGTGAATAACTCTTGTATCAGAGAAAATATCATGAATTCCCTGCTTTTCGTCCGTAAAAGCTACCACCAGATATAAAACATTGGTAAAAACGAGCAGCCGGTGAATCAAACGACCGACCACTTCCCTGAAAAACAGATCACTCCAGCGAAGCGGCAGCCTGTCTTACGTATGACCTTGAGCCCGAAAATCATTTTTCCGAGCGTCTGTCCAGTCAGCTTTGTCATAATTAAAAGTACAAGTACATGACAAGACCGCTTAACAGCCCCTGTAAGGTAAAGAACTCCAAAAGCGTTACAGAGCCGGAATTTAAAAATGCCAGCGGGCTGAGCAGAATACCATTCACAGCAAACACGATCACCAGATCTGCAGAATAAGCCCAGAATCTCATCCAAAAACCGGCGTAACGCTGGATGGGTTTCGTTCCTTCTGCCGATACGGCAGGAGAATCTTCCGGCGGACGGTTTGTACTAACGCCTGCTGTTTCAGTTTGTGTTTCTCTATTCTCCGGATACTCTTCCGTACCTTTTACTTCGCCGGGCTCTTCGTTTCTTTCTTCCCTGTTTTTTTCATCAACCACTGCTGTTCCTCCTCTCTAGTCTGTGTATAAATACATAGCCCGGGGAGAATTGGATGTTGTCAGAAGTTCTTTTATACCAAGCAGCTCTGCGTCGCGTACAAACAGGCTTCTCGCTCCGGCTCCTATAAATGAGTTAAAAGAAAAACTGGCTCCATACTGTACGACACGAGCCCCTTCGAGATCCTGTTCCTCTTCCATAAATGCTACTGTATCATCCATAGTGCCAAGATCGTCTACAAGATCAATCTCCTGCGCCTGGTCACCAGTATAAATACGTCCGTCTCCGATTTCACGCACTTCTTCTTCAGCTATTCCTCGTCCATCCGCAATAACCTGTACAAAATCATCGTACATGTCATCGACTATGGATTGCAGGATAGCTTCATCTTCTTCGGACATTTCGGTTCCAGGGGACATAATATCCTTGAATTCGCCGCTCGTAATAGAATTTTCTTCAATTCCAATGTTATCGGCCAGTTCCGAATAATTGATGCTTTGCATGATAACACCTATTGATCCTGTAATAGTGGCAGGATGAGCGACTATCTTGTCAGCAGGAGCTGCTATGTAATAACCGCCGGAAGCTGCCTGGCTTCCCATCGTAATATACACCGGTTTATCGTATTCCTCCTGAACGTTGACAATCGCATCGTGAATTTCCGCACTTTCCACTACGCCGCCGCCGGGGGTATTTACCTTTAAGATGATTCCGTCTACATCATTAGAGCTTCCCGCCTGTTCCAGCATATACAAAAACTCCTGATGATTGTACCCTCCTGCATCAAACAAAGAACCTTCTCCAGTATCCTGAATCACACCCTGCAGATCCAGTACGGCAATCGTGCTGCCGGAACCGTCTCCCGGCTGGAGCTCTTCCTCTTCAATTCCTTCCATTCCTCCGGTCTGGCTTCCTCCTCCTGCAAATTCGCTCCAATTAGCGCTTGCAAGTGAGGAAACAGCCTGAAACCCAATAGAAACGACAATTACAATGGCTGCTACGACTAACGCAATCCATCTTTTAAAATTCATGCTATCCCTCCTCTTTGTTATTCTCTCACAGCCATTTCGTTATTTCCAGTCTCTTTCCATTATGCTCTGTACTGCCAGCTTCCTCCTACGATCGTGCCAATTACCTTTGTCTTTAAGACATCATTTACCGGAATCGAAAACAAATCCCGATCCAGCACCGTAAAGTCAGCCTTATAGCCGGGAGCAATAGAGCCCAGTTCGTTCTCGCGTCCGACGGCCTCTGCACTTCCTGTAGTATAAAGCCTTACAGCTTCAAACATAGACAATTTCTGCTCCGGCAGATAACCGGCATGACTTTCTTCCGGCAGACGCCTTGCCACTGCTGCAAATATACCTTCCAGCGGTCTGCGGATTCAATAGGAGCATCTGATCCTCCAGCGCAGATAATACCCGCATCGAGCAGTGTTTTCCATGCAAAAGAGTAAGGCATTCTCGCCGATCCAAGCCTTTCTTCCACCCATGGGAAATCTGAAAGGACAAAGCTTGGCTGCAGATCCAAAATAACAGACAGCTTTTTCAGACGATCAACCAGCTGCTTATCTGCGACTTGAACATGAATGATACGATCTCTTTTCCCGTCAGAAACCGGGTATTTTTCCATAGCGGTAACCGTCAGCTCCAATGCTCTGTCTCCTATCGCATGGACTGCTACTTCTTTACCGGCTTCCCGGGCTCGTTTGACAATCTCAAAAAAATCATTTTCCCGATGAATGGCCATGCCGGATGTGTCCGGCGCATCGTTATAAGGCTGCTTCAGCCAGGCTGTTCTGCCGCCGAGAGCACCGTCCGAGAAAATTTTCACGGCCCCGAATGAGACAAACGGATGCGTTGGCGGCTGTTCTGCAAACAGTTCTTCGGCTACTTCATGATGCACAAGCAGATTCGTTCTCAGAGCTTTTTCTCTCCAATCACCTTGTAAAAGGTCTCATATGTTTCTTTAAAGCTGTTGTAGTAATTTAAATCTTCCGTATGGCCTCCGGTTAAACCCATGGAAAGCATTCGGTCTACTGCAAGCGTAAGTGCTTTTCCAAGTATTCTTTTGTAACGGGCGGCATGACTTCCTTCACCGTATCGGCTGCCTGATCGAGCAGATACCCGGTAGGGATTCCTTCATTATCTTTTACAATCATTCCACCGGGCGGATCAGGCGTTTCTTTAGTAATGGAAGCTTTTTGCAGGGCTTGAGTATTGGCAAGAGCCGCGTGCCGGCACACTCTTGTGAGAATCATCGGGTTATCTGGGACGAGCTGATCGAGCTCCTGTCTGTGAAAAATTTTGCGGTCCGGAAACTTGTTTTCATTCCAGCCTTCTCCAATGAGCCATTCCCCCGCTTCCAGGCGTCCCGCCTTAATTGCAATCAGCTCCTGCATTTCTTCAGCGGTTTCACAAGTAGACAAATCCATAGTAAGCATCGTTTCTCCAAGGCCGATCATATGAAGATGACTATCTGTAAACCCGGGATAAAGAACAGCTCCTTCCAGATTTTCTACATGCTTTATACGGTCTGCATACCTTTTTTCCAATTCTTCTTTCGAACCGGTCATGATGATATTTTCTTCTTCTGTGTAGACCGCCTCTATTGTTTCATTCTCCCTCTTCATTGTGTAGATTGTCCCGCCGTGCCAAAGTGTCCCCATTGTTTATTCCTCCCTGCGTATAATTAAAGAAGTGCATCCATATCACTGTACTGTGAAGACGAGGCCTTTATAATTGTTGTTTCCGTCTGCTCAACCGCTTTTTCTACAAGAGGTTCATATGCAAATACTTTTTCAAAACGGGCGGTTTTTTCCCGATTTGGCTTCGTGACAGAATCTGTTGGCAGAAAAATAGTGCAGCAGTCTTCATACGGGCGTATCGATATTGGATAAGTACCAATCGTTTCGGCAATTTTCATTACTTCCTCTTTATCCATGGCGGCAAGCGGGCGGATAACAGGCATCGTTGTGACTTCGTTAATGGTGTACATGCTTTCAATCGTCTGGGAAGCCACCTGACCGATGCTTTCTCCATTGATGATCGCCTGAATTTTTTCTTTCCCGGCTACTTTTTCAGCAATACGAAGCATCATTCGTCTTGTTACCGTCATTTGATAGCTTGAATGAATATGGTCTCTGATGCCTGTTTGAACATCGGTGAACGGCACAATGTGCAGCTTGACATCTGCTCCATAGGAAGCCAGCACTTCGGCCGCATCCTTTACTTTTTGAAGAGCCTGGGGGCTTGTATAGGGAGGGCTGTGAAAATGGAGAGCTTCAATCGTTACCCCGCGCTTTAACGTAAGATAGCCGGCTACCGGGCTGTCAATACCACCTGAAAGCATTAACAAACCGCGTCCGCCGGATCCTACCGGCAGACCTTTCGCTCCAGGTATCCGTCCACAGCTTATATAGGTTCCCTGCTCGCGGATATCAATAGTTAATTCCACCTGCGGCTGATGAACGTCGACCGAGATCCCTCGGTATGTTCAAGAATCCAGCCGCCCACGGCAGGGTTTATTTTCTGGGAAGATACGGGGAAATTTTTATATGCTCTTCTGGCGCTTACTTTAAACGTCTCTTTTGGTCCATCGTACGCTTTAAATACGGCCAGAGCCGTACTTTGTATCGATTCCACACTATTTTCTGCTTTCGCGGCCAGGCTCAGGGAAGAAAGGCCAAAGACAAATCGTACTTTTTCTGCTACGGCTGTGCCCTCTTCTCCATTCAGTTCAATAATAATTCTTCCGTATGTTCTTTTCGCTTTGACATTCGGAAATACGGTTAATACCTGACGGATATTGTGCAGCAGCTGCTTTTCAAACAAGCCTCTATTTTCTCCCTTTAAAGCGAGCTCTCCATACCGTACGATTATATGATCAAATATCATTTATTTTCCCCCTACGACTAGTTGAACAGAAGGAAAGATAGTGCTGCACGCAGCAAGCAGATTCTTTATATCTTCTTCTGTTGTTTCTGTACTTAAACTGATCCGAATTGCTGTTTCTGCACGTTCTTTTGTAAATCCGCATGCCCCGAGTATAGATTCGGTACTTTTTTCTTTAGATGAACATGCCGACTTCGAGGATATATAGATACCCCGGTTCGATAACTCCTGCACGACTGCTTCCGGTTTTGTATGTTCCACAGAAATATTCAAAATGTGAGGAGCACTGTCGTTATCCGGAGTGTTTATTGTCACTCCTGCCATCTTCTCATAGTGATGGATCATCTTCTGTTTGAACACAGCCAGCCTTTCCCCCGATGCTTCGTATTTATCCCGGCTTAGGCGGAGAGCTTTTACCATCGCTGCAATCGCTGCAACATTTTCCGTTCCGGCTCTTATTCCGTTTTCCTGGCTGCCTCCTGAAATGAGAGGTACGAGGTTTTTCCGCTTTTTCTTCACAAGAATACCTGCGCCTCTGATCCCGTGAAATTTGTGGGCAGACAGGGAGTATAAATCGATGTGGGTCAGGTCAATCGGAAGCTTTGCTGCTCCCTGTACATCATCTGTATGGAAATATACTTTTGGAAAAGCAGAAAGCTTCCTGCCAATTGCTTCTACCGGCTGTATGGTTCCTAATTCATTTTGTACTCTTATGATCGATACAAGCACGGTATCTGGACGAACCGCCTTCATCACCTGAGAAGGGTCAATCCTTCCGTCACGTCCCGGCTGTAGATATGTCACTTCGCCCCCTGCTTTTCTAAATGCTGAAACTGTTTCAACACAGACGGGTGTTCCATCACTGTCGTAATAGCATGTCTCCCCCTGGAAGCAAGAGCGGACATCGTCCCTTGTACGGCCAGAGCATTGGATTCGCTTCCGCCTGAGGTGAAGACAATTTCTTCTCCTTCTACTCCAAGCATGCCGGCAGCAGACTCTCTTGCTTTATGAAGAAGCATCCCCGCATCCTGGCCAAGCTGGTGCATGGAAGAGGGATTGGCAAAATAATCCGTGGACGCTTTTACGAATGTTTCCATCGCTTCCGGCCATGGCCTGGTTGTTGCGCTGTTATCTAAATAAATCATGGCGTCCTCCCGTTTTATCTATATGAGCATTTATTATACTCTTCTCAACGTAATATCCTATCACATTTCACTAAGTATGTGCGTTTTCACGCAGCAAAAAAAGCCGTCTTTCCCAGACGGCTTTTTTCTACTGCTTTCCAAATTCAAGAAGCACTTCACGTATATTCGAGTTCTTTTTTTCCATTGCCCCAATAGCTGTGTTTACAGCATCATCATAGCGGCCTTTATGAAAGTGTTTTTCCGCTTCATTAAATTGTTCATGAAGCTCCTGATCGCTGCTTCTGTAACGATTCCCGTATTGAATGGCAAGTTCTGCAAGCTTTACCTGTTCGAGAGTAGCAATCAGGCGCTGATGAAAACGCCGTACGCTTTTATCTGCTTCTTCAACATCTGCATTAGCACGTGCGATTTCCACCGGTACCTCATCGAGCGTCTGCTCTGCTGATTTTACGTGTTCATCGGCATCATCCAGATCATTTAAAAGCGGAGAAGGAATTCTCGGCATAAAGGAGCGCTGCAGCAGCATCTCATCTTCCAGCAGCTGGCGCTTTACAGATGCAAAAGTATCCAGCGCTTTCTTTTCGTCTTTACGAAGCGTATACAGCCTGTCTTTAAGCTGCTGTATTTCTTTTGTAAGACCGCTCCATTCCTTCCGGTGTTTTTCAAGCTGGGTGCGCTGTTCTGAAAATGTCTGGGTTTGATTAATATTGGAATCCTGGAACAAACGCCAGTTTCTAATCGCTTCATCCATCTTCACTGCCAGCCTGTCGTGCTGCTCTTTGTCTTCCATTGGATTAAATAGCTGACTTCGACTTTTGCTTCTTCACGCTGCAGATCAGCCAGCTTTTCTTTTAATTTACGCAGCTGTTCTTCCAGCTGCGGTATTTCTGCCTGGACCCCTTCGCGGGCATCTACTTCTTTTTCCAGCATTTCATAGGTGGCTTCCATAAATTTTCTTATATCTTCGATTCTGTCTTTTACCTTTTCCAATTCAAACTCTTCGCAGCTTTCCTTTAAAGCGGGAAGCTCCTGCTTGTATTCTTCGATCTGTTCGTGCAGGGAAAGGTGGCCGAGCGGGTAGCCCTGGCTTTCCATATTTTCCACCCCGCGCTGCAGCTCTCTTAGTTCAGAAGGCAGCTCCATATCAATATCCTTCAATAATACAGGGATTTCTTTCATTTGCTGATTCTGTACTTCCAGGTCGTGATCGACCTGTTTTAAGGTCTGTCTGGCTGACGTATAGTTGCCTGCTTCCCTGTCTTCGTTAAAAGAGATTAAAGCCTGCTTCATTTCAGCTTTACGCTCTTCAAACACTGGAGCAGCTTTTCCAAAAGAAAGAGAATGCTGAAGCAGATGTCTCGACATGGCATCATATCTTGCCTGCGTTTCGGTAATCCCCGCCTCATTTTCTTTTTCACTATGAACCAGCTCGTCTACTTCTTTAAAGATGGCGTCAATTTGTGCTTCTATGTCCTGAAGCTGATTTTCTACCGCATGAATCAGCTCTCTGGCTTTTCCAAAACGATACTTGTTCGCCTGTTCTTCAATGTCGTAGAGGGCTTTCTCAATATCGGGGATGTGTACGCCGACTATATCGTCCCAATCCTTACGCCACAGCTCGAATTTCTCTTCCGTTTCTCCGGAAATTTTCAATCCTTTTACTTTGGCGATTTCTTCAGCAACAGGCCTGCTTCCCAGTTCAATTTTCCAATTTTCCAGCCTGTCTACATCTTTGTATATTTTTCTTCTTGATAAGGTTCCATAAATAACAACAGCTACTACTATCACCAAAATAGCTAAAAGGATAAACTCCATTGCATTTTTCACTCCAGTTTCAACAACATATGTTTGAAATATATTTTTACTGCGGTCTTACTTGTATCTTTATATGTACACACGAATAAATAATGAAGCGGCTGTTTCTTCTCTATCAAAGAACGCCATCTTCCATTGTAAGACGTGTATTCATGGTTTATTTATTTTTTTAATCAATGACTTTATGATAACATGTAAAGGCTCTCGTGTGAGAGTTGGTTACATAAATATTTCAGAAATATTATCTAATTAGTAAAAATCCGGGAAGGAGGATGTTTTATGAGACCAAAGCGCGATGGTCATGTTCATACGCCATATTGTCCGCATGGTACAAACCGACCTCTCGAAGAATACATTGAAAGAGCGGCAGCTGGCGGTATTACCACTTTAACTTTTGCCGAACATGCGCCGCTCCCGGAGGGGTTTACAGATACTGTGCCGGATAAAGACAGCGCGATGTCCATGTCCGATCTGGAAGACTACCTGTTGAAGCTGGAAAGCGTTAAAAAGACATACAAAAACGATATTACTATTTTAACCGGACTTGAAATTGATTTTATCGAACGATACGAAAAGGAAACGGAACAGTTTCTTCATGCATACGGCCCTTACCTGGATGACAGTATTCTTTCCACTCATTTTCTGTTAGCTGATGGAGAATACACGTGCATGGATTACAGTCCTGATGTATTTGCTTCATTAGCAGCCCGGACAGGGTCGGTAGAGGCTGTGGCACAATTATACTTTCAAACCGTCCTGCTTTCCGTGAAGACTGATCTCGGTCCATTTAAACCCGGCCGTCTCGGCCATATGACGCTCGTTCACAAATTCCAGCGCAAATTCCCGATGAATCACTATCCGACCGAGCTGGTTCAACAGATTCTCCACGCCGTTAAAAAGGAAAATATGGAGCTTGATTATAACGGAGCCGGTACAGCTAAACCCCTCTGCCGGAGCCCTATCCGCCGGAATGGATCATAAAAGAAGCATTGAACGAGCACATCCCTCTGGTCTATGGATCTGATGCCCATCAGCCCGCCGAATTATTCCAGGGAATGACAGAACTACACCCTGCCGCATTATATAATGAGAGATAAAGGAGAGATCGATGATGCAGACGATCCCAATGCACCTTATAAATAAACAGCTTGATTCCCTTTTAGAAGGAGAGACAGAGCAAACGGCCAATCTGGCTAATGCTTCTGCTCTTTTATACCAGCATTTTTCTTCGGTAAACTGGGCCGGTTTTTATTTATATGCCCCAAAAGAAAATGAACTCGTTCTAGGTCCTTTTCAGGGACTGCCAGCCTGTGTCCGCATTCCAATGGGGAAGGGTGTATGCGGAACTGCGGCGCAGAACCTTGAAACCCAGCGTATCGCGGATGTCCATGCTTTTCCTGGTCACATTGCCTGCGATAGTGCCTCCGCTTCTGAAATCGTTGTGCCGCTTGTAAAGGATGGTGTGCTTCTCGGCGTACTCGACGTTGACAGCCCGGAGCAGAACCGATTTACAAAAGAAGACCAGGAGATATTTGAAGAGTTTGCCTCTGTACTGCTGAAGCATATTTAATAAGTCTGATCTCTATTGACTTGACAGCTTTAAAAGGATATAATGATCTTTGTGCAAAAAGACAGCCAGGGTAAGCCTGCCATGTTCGATCTTTCTACATTTTATTCCTGCTACTCTTAGGAGTGTAAGGTGTATTGCGTACCCTCCAGCTGTCGAGGTGAAGATACATGAAAATAAAATGGGCATAGCGGGAGATTACCAACGTTGCTCTTTTTTCAACTATTTTATTATAAAGGAGATTACTTGTATGTCACGTTATACAGGACCATCTTGGAAAAAGTCACGTCGTTATGGAATTTCTCTTAACGGCACAGGAAAAGAATTAGAAAAAAGACCTTATGCACCAGGTGAGCACGGCCCTACACAGCGCAAGAAGCTTACAGAATACGGCCTTCAGCTTCAAGAGAAGCAGAAGCTTCGTTTCATGTACGGCTTAAATGAGCGTCAGTTCCACCGCACATTTGAAATCGCAGGCAAAATGCAGGGTGTTCACGGTGAAAACTTCATGGTACTTCTTGAAGCACGCCTTGATAACATCGTGTATCGTCTCGGTCTTGCACGCACACGCCGTGGTTCACGCCAGCTCGTTTCCCACGGTCATGTAACTGTTGACGGTAAGCGCGTAGATATCCCTTCTTACCGCTTAAAGCCAGGCCAGGTTATTGGTCTTCGCGAAAAGTCACGCAACCTTACTTCTATTAAAGAAGCTTTGGATGTAAACAGCTACAAGCCTGACTTTGTCAGCTTTGACGAAGAAAAAATGGAAGGTTCGCTTGATCGTTACCCAGAGCGTTCTGAACTTCCTGCAGAAATTACGGAAGCCCTTATCGTTGAGTGGTACTCCCGTTAATAAAAAAAGCAGCCGGCTGGCTGCTTTTTTTTATTGCCGGGAAGCCATTGCTTCCTTTCTATCCATTATGTTGAATTCTTATAATGTTAAAAAAAGTAACGATTCCCTCGCAGCATGATGGTCAAACGAGCCGACAAAAGCGCCCTCTTCGGTATTTGTATAAAAATATGTCTTTACCTTTTCAACAGCCTAAAAAAGCAGCCAGCCGGCTGCTTTTTTTGTTCTATTTAAATGATACAAGTGCGTACTTCTTTTTACCTCTTCGTAAAATAGTGTACCTGCTGCCGATTTTATCTGCACTAGATAATTGCTTTTTCAGTTCCGTGCAGCGTTCCCCATTAATATAGACGGCTCCATTCGTAATATCTTCTCTCGCCTGTCGTTTAGATGGAGAAAGTTTTGCTTCGACAAGCGTGTCAATTAAGCCGGGCTCCTCGTCCGCTTCCACCTCATGAGTAGGAACGTCTTTGAATCCCTGAGCAATTTCATCTGCGGAAAGCTTTTTCACATCTCCCCGCCAAAAAGAGCAGCGGAGATATTCTGTGCCTGCTGCACCGCTTCTTTACTGTGGACAAATGCTGTCAGCTCTTCGGCCAGCTTCTGCTGGGCTTCTCTTTTTTCCGGCGCTTCCTGCATCTTCTGCTCATATTCTTTTATTTCTTCTGCCGGAAGAAATGTAAAGTAATGCAAAAACTTTATCACGTCTCTATCATCGGTATTGATTAAGAACTGATAGAACTCATAGGGGGGTCGTTTTAGAAGGATCGAGCCAGATTGCTCCTCCCTCAGTTTTACCAAACTTAGTACCATCTGCTTTTGTTACAAGAGGAATAGTAAAACCGAAAGCTTCGGCTTTCTGCTCCTCATCTGCGCTTTTCCTGCGAATAAGCTCCAGGCCTGCAGTGATATTACCCCACTGATCACTGCCCCCGATCTGAAGACGGCAGTTTTCTCCTTGAAAAGATGAAGGTAGTCCAGAGACTGAAGAATCTGGTAGCTGAATTCTGTAAAAGAGATACCGTTTTTAATACGGGATTCCACGGATTCTTTGGAGAGCATATAGTTCACACCAAAGTGCTTTCCAACATCTCGTAAAAAAGTAATAACACTCATTTCTCCTATCCAGTCAAAGTTGTTTACAATTTCTGCCCCGTAGTCTCCTGTAAAATCAAGATGTCTCTGCAGCTGAGTGCGGATTCTATCACTGTACATTTTCACTACTTCTTCTTCGTTCAGCGACCGTTCAACACTCTTTCCGCTCGGATCCCCAATAAATCCTGTAGCTCCGCCAACTAGAGCAAGCGGCTTATGACCCGCCAGCTGAAAACGGCGCATTGTAATAATGGTGAGAAGATGTCCAATATGAAGGCTGTCGCCGGTCGGATCAAATCCACAATAAAGCGTTATTGATTCATTCTGCAGTAAAGCTTCCAATCCTTCACGGTCCGTCACCTGATTTACTAATCCTCTTTGTTCTAAATCCTGTAAAATAGTCATTGTGTCTCTCCTTTTTTAATGAACCCTAAACGCATCTGCCGCAGGTACCGGACAAACAAAAAAGCCCGCTTTTAATAAAAGGGACGATGTTTACCGCGGTACCACCCTTTTTTAAAAGCAAAGCTTTTCACTCAAACCGTTAACGGCGGCCGCCGTCTTTATATACTAAAGAAGCTCGGATAACGTAATTCGCTTTTTTATATGTACCGGCTTCCACCACCCGCCGGCTCTCTGTTACAGGGATAAAAAGGCTACTTCATTTCGTCTGCGCTTTTCTATTATTTTATGATAATCTTCATTTAACACGGTTTTTTCAGCAATGTCAAGCTTCGCTTCCGAATGCCTTCGGTTTAAATATAGGTCTTTTATATGCTATAATGATCTAGAAATTTAGGGGGTCACTGCATGAAAAATTTTTATACAAAGCGAATAAACGAGTGGATTGGTTTAGAGGAAAACAGCTGGAGAAGAGTCTTATTCCCGTTCTAATATTATTATAAATATTGTGCTGGTTGCTGTTATAGCTTTTATTTCTTTTATCCTATTTATCGGCTCAGTCGGTGCCGGTTTTTTGTATCGCTGGTGGATGACCAGGAAGCACTAAATGAAGAGGAAATGCGCGCAGAGATTTATGATTATGAACAAGCCAGCGATATGTACTTTGCCGGCGGTGAATCACTGGGTAACGTTCCGGCTGACATTGAAAGAAAGCAGGTACCGCTTGAAGACATTTCCGATAATCTGGTACATGCCATTATTGCAACAGAAGATGAAAATTTCTATGATCACGACGGCATCGTGCCTACTGCTTTATTCCGGGCTACATACCAGGAAATGAGCAATGCAAGTGTCCAGACCGGGGGAAGCACGTTGACCCAGCAGGTTATTAAAAATCAAATTCTGACAAATGAAGTAAGCCTGGATAGAAAAGCAAAAGAAATCCTGCTTGCACTTCGTCTTGAAGAATACTTGAACAAAGAAGAAATTTTGGAAGCCTACCTTAACCTTGTACCGTTTGGACGTAATGCGAACGGCTTGAATATAGCAGGCGCTCAATCTGCAGCTGAAGGGGTATTTGGTGTAGATGCATCTGAGCTTAATATTGCCCAGGCTGCCTTTATTGCAGGGATGCCCCAAAATCCTTACGGTTATACTCCATTCGAGAATAATGGAACCGTTAAAGAAGAATTCGAAGCGGGACTTAATCGTAAGGATCGAGTATTAAATGATATGCACGAAAAAGGATACATTACAGAAGAAGAGCATGAAGAAGCAATGGCTTATGATATCGAGGAAAATCTAACAGAACCAAGTGACACCGTTACAGATGAGTATCCTTATATCACAAGCGAAGTTCAGCGGGAAGCATCTACTATGCTGCGCGATCAAATGCTTGAAGAAGATGAGGTAGATCTTGATGCAATGGATGAAGAAGAGCGTGAACAGACGCTTGAACAGTACACGACAGATGCACGGGAAGACCTTGCAATCGGCGGGTACGACATTCATATTACCATCGACAAAAGTATTTACGACGGCATGCAGGAATCCATTGAAAGCTCCACCTGGTTCGGTCCGGATCGTACCAATGGAGATATAACAGAGCAGGAAGAAGTCGGCGCAATGATGATTAATAATGAAACGGGAGCCATCATCAGCTTTGTCGGCGGAAGAGACTACGATACACAAAACCTGAATCACGCTACACAGACTTTCCGGCAGAATGGTTCCACGATGAAGCCGCTTCTTTCCTACGGCCCATTGATGGATGAAGGAGAATTGCACCCTGGTTCTACTGTAGCCGATGTGCCGACAGATTATACGACAGGGACAGAGATTAATAACGCAGGCAGCGGCTTTGAAGGATTTATTCCAGTAAGGGAGGCGCTGCAGCGCTCTCAAAATATCCCTGCCGTCAGAAGCTTCTGGGAGCTGGAGCAGGAGGAAGCTAAAGAACATTTAGAAAGCCTCGGCTTCACCCGGCTCTCGGAGGAAGAACCTGTAGAATCAACCGCTTTAGGCGGACTTGAAAACGGGGTGACTGTTTCGCAGAACACCAACGCTTTCTCTACGTTTGCCAATGAAGGCCAGTACCACGAAAGCTATATGGTAGAACGAATTGAAAAGAAAAGCGATGGTGAAGTCGCCTACGAGCATGAAACAGAGGAAACGGAGATATTTTCTCCACAGACGAGCTATCTAATGGTTGATATGCTTCGTGATGTTCTTGAGTCTCCCGGAACGGCATCCCAGCTTTCCTCCTATTTGGATGCAGAAGGCGATTGGGCTGGTAAAACAGGAACAACCTCTGATCAGGTAGATGCCTGGTTTGTAGGAATGAATCCTGAAGTCACTATGGGACTATGGCTCGGTTATGATAACCGAGAGCAGCAAAATCAGCTGGAAAACTCTTATAACGGATATTCCTACAGCGAGCGAACCCAGAACATATGGGCTGATTTAATGAATGCTGCCAATGAGGCCAATCCGGATGCTGTTAATACAGACAGCACGTTTGACGAGCCGGACGGCATCGTTGAACAGGAAATCTGCGGTTTATCCGGCCTGCTTGTTTCTCCAATGTGTGAAGAAGCCGGATTAGCTGTAACAGATCTAATGAATGAAGAATTTGTACCGACAGAAGAAGACGACAGCCTTCAGGAAGGCGAACTCGTTGAAATTGATGGAAGTACGTATACTGCCTATGAAGAAACACCTGAAGATTTTACTCTATCGGGAATTATCATGAATGAAGATTATTTCGACGACATTGATAATCCGGAAGAGTACTTCCCTGGAGACATCGGTGATATTACCGTCGATCGGGAAGCACCGGATAACGAAAACACCCCTGATGCTGTTTCAGGTGTATCAAGCAGCGGCTCTGATCTTACATGGTCGGAACATTCGGATGATGATATTGTCGGCTACAGAGTTTATGAAGGCGGCAGTGTAGAAGATACCATTGTAGGAAAAGACAACACCTCTGCTTCCCCGGGCTCCGGCTCCTATACAGTTAGAGCTGTAGACACACGTGGAAGAGAGTCCTCCGACTCTGCAAGTACAGGAATTTCCTCCGGTACAAATGAGTCAGAGGATGAGGATGATAACGGCAGTGACAGCAGTTCAGAAGAAGAAAGCCAGGATAATAATGAGTCCTCCCCCGCCACTAATGAGGAAGACTCGGAAACCCAGGAAGATTCATCTGATGAGAGTTCAACAGAACCGGAAGAAGACACTAATGGTGCTGATGAAGGACAGGATGCTTCACCGGAAAGTCCTGACGAAGCAGATCAGCAGGAAAATGATTCTTCCAACGGAGAAGATGCCGGAAGCGATGATTCTGCCGGTGAAGAAGAAAGCTCTAACGGAAACGGCGGCAGCGATTCCGAATCCCCTTCTGATAATGGTACATCTCCACCAGCTGAAGAAGAGACGTCTCCAGAAGAAGAAACTCCTGCTGAGGAGACTCCTTCTGAACCAGAGGCTCCTGTTGAAGAAGAAACGCCATCTGTACCGGAGCCTGAAGAAGAAGCTCCCGCTGAAGAACCAGACACCAATGGTTCAAGCACAGAAGAGGATGCCGCTCCAGAGGCTCCTCCCGAAGACAATGACGGCGCCAGTACGGAATCAGAAGAGGAAACAAGCTCTCAAGGCGGCGGCTCTACCCCAATAAATCGGGAAGAGGATGAAGAAGTCGAAGAAGATACGGAAGCTGATCCGGATCCTGAACCCGACTCCAGCCCGGAACCGGATTCCAGTCCAGAACCAGAAGATACTTCTGATACGGAAGAAAGTCCGGAACCAGAGAACGGATCAGAAGCGGAAGAGGAGTAACATCTACTTGATTGCCTTATATTAAACAGCCTTATTCCCGTTTAGGAATAAGGCTGTTTTTTTATAAATCAAGAAACATCATAACTTTACGCTGTAAAGCATAAAGTGGAATACTATTTGAAGATAAAAAAGCACCATTCCACAAGGGAATGGTGCTTTTTCTAGGATATATTTATTCTTCCATCGTAGATAGGTCACCAGTTGGCAGATCAAGTTCCCATGCTTTAAGCACTCGTCTCATAATCTTACCGCTTCTTGTTTTAGGGAGCTTGTCCCTGAATTCAATTTCACGTGGTGCGGCGTGTGCCGCTAACCCTTCTTTAACAAAGACTCTAATTTCTTCTTTCAACTCATCTGTTACTTCGTATCCATCACGAAGGGCAACAAATGCTTTAATAATTTCGCCTCTTACCGGGTCAGGCTTTCCTATTACTCCAGCTTCAGCTACAGCAGGATGTTCCACCAGCTTGCTTTCTACTTCAAACGGACCTACACGCTCCCCGGAAGTCATAATAACATCGTCGATTCTGCCCTGGAACCAGAAATATCCGTCTTCATCCATATAAGCGGAATCACCTGAGATGTACCAGCCTGCTACTTCGAAATAACTGTTAAACTTTTCTTCGTTATTCCAAATCGTTCTCATCATAGAAGGCCAGCCGCTTTCTATCGCAAGATTACCCATTCTGTTCGCCGGAAGTTCTTCTCCCTGATCGTTAACAATAGCGGCTTTTACACCTGGAATAGGCTTGCCCATAGAGCCTGGCTTAATTTCCATTGATGGATAGTTACAGATCATCTGCGCGCCTGTCTCTGTCATCCACCACGTATCATGAATACGAAGGTTGAATACTTCTTCACCCCATCTTACTACTTCAGGGTTCAAAGGCTCCCCTACACTTAGAATGTGTCTTAGTTTAGAAAGATCATATTTCTTTACTACTTCATCCCCCGCACTCATAAGCATTCTAAATGCTGTTGGGGCGCTGTACCATACGGTAACTTTATAATCCTCCAGTGTCTGATACCAGTCCTGAGGACTGAAACGCCCGCCTCTTACTACATTTGTTGCTCCAGCAAGCCAAGGACCGAAAATGCCGTAGGAGGTTCCTGTTACCCAGCCGGGATCGGCAGTGCACCAGTATACATCGTCATCTTTCAGGTCAAGCACCCATTTAGCTGTCTGATAGTGCTGCAGCATAGCATTATGAACATGCAGCACCCCTTTTGGCTTACCGGTTGAGCCAGAGGTATAATGAAGAATCATTCCATCCTCTTTATCCATCCATTCAGGCTCAAACTCTTCGCTCGCTGCTTCCATTCTGGCAGTAAAGTCCAGATACGGACCTTCCTCTTTTACGTCTTCTCCATAAATAAATACTGTATCAAGCGCAGGCAGATCATCTACCGGTACTCTCTCTATTAAAGTAGGTGTCGTCAGCAGACCTTTTGCACTGCTGTCTTCCAGGCGGTCTCTTACCGCACCTTCCATAAAGGCTTCGAATAAAGGCCCTACAATAGCTCCTGCTTTAATAGCGCCAAGAATAGCAAAATACAGTTCAGGAGATCGTGGCATAAAGATGAATAAACGATCTCCTTTTTCAATGCCTGCATCTTTTATCATATTAGCTGCTTTATTTGTGTGCTTTTTCATCTCTTCAAATGTATATTGTTCATTCCGCTCTGCATCACTATAATATAGAGCTACCTGATTTTTCTTTTCCGGCATATCGGCGTAACGATCAATCGCTTCATGAGCCAGGTTTACTTTCCCTGTTTCATACCAGGAAAATTCTTTTTCGATATCCTCCCATTTAAACGTCTTAGCTGTATCTTCATAACTCTTTAAATTGTGATCTCCATCTCTTGGAGGAAGCGCTTTCAGTTGCATTAGTGATCGACCCCTTCTGCTAAATGATATGTGTTCTATTACACATTATAATATAATATGAATATTTCTTCAATTTATAATCTGCTGAATTAGGGCATACTGACGGTGACGATTAGTTACTGTAGGGATTCTTACGAAGAAATTCCCTTAAATCCCCAATATTTTTTTCAGGTGTTGTATAATAAAAGGAATTCTATCATTAGTTCATTATATGCTAAAAGGTGGTACTTGGATGAACCATAAGAAGAAATACTATTCAAAGGAACTGGAATTTAACGGCAGAACCCTGCTGATCGAAGGTCCAATATCCGGGAAAAAAATTCATGATTATGAACTGCACGAAGGACTTGTCGCATTCCGTTCTCCTTCCGAACAAAAGAAAGCGCTTATTAGTATTGCCGATCTTCCGGAAGGCCGTATTAATGTCGTGGTGGACGATAATACGATAGTCGGCTATGTAACATTTGTATACCCGGATCCATTGGAACGATGGTCTGAAGCAGAAATGGAAGAATTGCTGGAGTTGGGTGCTATTGAAGTAGCAAAAGATTATCGCGGTGCTAAGCTTGGATCCAACCTGCTTACGTTCTCCATGCTTGATGATGCTGTGGAAGATTTCATCATTATTACAACAGAATATTATTGGCACTGGGACTTAAAAGGAAGCGGATTGAGTATTTGGGAGTATAGAAAAGTGATGGAAAAAATGATGAATGCCGGCGGACTCGAATGGATGGCAACAGACGATCCGGAAATAAGCTCCCACCCGGCCAACTGCCTGATGGTGCGTGTCGGCAAAAGAGTTTCTCAGTCTTCGATGCAGAAATTCGACGCCATCCGATTTACAAACCGATTTATGTATTAATTGCGTAGAGGAGGATATAGCAATGCTCGTTGAAGAAATTATGAAAACAGACATGATAAAAATCAATAAAGAAACTACTATTAAGGATGCAATGGATCTTCTCCAGAAAAATCGTATCCGCCATATACCCGTCGTTGATGAAGATATGCTGATCGTCGGCATTGTATCTGACCGGGATATAAGAGATGCAAGCCCTTCTGTATTTCAGCTGGACGCTATAAAAGAAGAACTAAACCGCCCTGTTTCGGATATTATGAAATATCCCGTTATCACAGCTCATCCTTTGGATTTTGTCGAAGAAACAGCCGTCGTATTATTTGAAAATGACATAAGCGCACTTCCTGTAGCTGTTGACGATAAACTGGTCGGCATGTTGACCGAAACAAATGTGCTTCATACGATTGTAAAACTTACAGGAGCCCACCAGCCATCTTCTCAGATTGAAGTGGTCGTTCCAAACATTTATGGGCATCTTGCAGATTTATCGGCTTTGTTTAAACAACATAAAATTAATATAACCAGTGTGCTTGTGTATCCAAGTGAAGACCTTACACATAAAGTGCTTACTTTCCGGGTACAGACGATGGACCCAAGGCCGATCATGAACATGATTGAAGAAGCAGGCTATCATGTGAAACGCCCGCATTTTCCGGGGATAGAGTAATGAATAAGGATGCTGTTTTTGTCTATTCAGAAGACCAAATGCAATATAAGTTTAATGATGACCATCCATTCAATCATCTGCGTCTTCGTTTAACTTATGATCTTCTGACTGCTCTGGACGCTATTCAGGAAGACGACATTCTTACACCGCGCATGGCAACAGATGAAGAAATTAAACTCTTTCATGATGACGCTTACATTGAAGCTGTCCAGTCAGCCGGTAAAGGAACATTAAGTGAAGGTGTTGCTGCCAACTACGGGATTGGTACAGAGGATACGCCTATTTTTAAAAACATGCATGAAGCTTCCGCTCTTCTGGTAGGAGGCACACTAACAGCTGTAGACGCTGTTATGCAGAATAAAGCACAGCATGCCCTGCATCTCGGCGGCGGTCTTCACCACGGCTTTCGCGGACGTGCTTCCGGCTTTTGTATCTATAACGACAGTGCTATCGCGATTGAGTACATGCGGAGGCATTACGGAGCCCGGGTTCTTTATATTGATACCGATGCCCATCATGGTGATGGCGTGCAGTGGGCGTTTTACGATACTCCCGATGCCTGCACTCTTTCCATTCATGAAACCGGCAGGTATTTATTTCCCGGTACCGGAAGCGTTAACGAAAAAGGACAGGGACAGGGATTTGGTTTTTCTATTAATATTCCTGTGGATGCTTTTACCGAAGATGATTCTTTTCTCTCCTGTTACGAAACGGCTATTGAGGAAGCGGCTGCTTTTTTTAAGCCTGACGTCATTCTCACCCAGAATGGTGCAGATGCCCATTACTACGATCCTCTGACTCACTTATCATCTACTATTAAAACGTTCGAAATGATACCACGCCTTGCTCATAAACTTGCTCACAAATACTGGGAGGGAAATGGGTTGCTGTAGCGGCGGCGGTTACGATTTTGGGGGTCGTCCCACGGGCATGGTCTATGCTTTGGCTGGAAATGACAAACCGACAGGATCTTCTAAACCACCCTATTCCGCCGAAATGGATAGAGGACTGGCAGGAAAAATCACCACACCCCTTACCGGATAAGTGGACAGATCCTGCAGATATGTATGAACATATCCCGCGCCAGGCAGAGATTACCGGGAAAAATGAAAAAACTCTCGAAAAATCGCTTTATTATATTCGAAACGAACAGAAAACAAAGAAAAAATAAGCATAAAAAAAAGCTGCGCTCTTTATCAAGGGCTGCAGCTTTTTTGTATGGGTGCTTCGCGTTTTCTATTTCAGTGTGCTTGAATTTCTGTATTCCAATCTGTGCGGAAGCACTACTACTTTTTCATCCACTTCTTCTTTGTTCATATACTTTGTTAGAAGCCGCATGGATACAGCTCCAATATCATACATAGGCTGAACTACTGTAGTCAGCGTCGGCCTTACCATTGTAGCAAGCCTTGTATTATCAAAACCAATTACTTCTACATCTTCCGGGACTTTTTTGCCCTCATCCTGCAGTCCGTGAATGACCCCTAAAGCCATTTCATCTGTTCCTGCAAAAATAGCGCTTGGCGGATTATCCACATTCATAAGAGTATTTACTGCCTGAATGCCGGAATCATACGTGTAATCTCCAATGGCTACCAGAGAGTCATCAAAGGTCATGTTTTTTTCTGTAAAAGCTTTCTTATAACCGCTGAATTTCTGGAATCCGTTCACAGGATCTTCCAGCGAACCAGATACCATACCTACACGGGTGTGTCCGGCTTCTATAAGCTCTGTCACTGCATCAAACGAAGCCTGCTGGTAGTCTTGTTTACCGAAGGCAGTTCGCCGTCCTGGTCTACTGTAGCAGCCAGCACTACCGGAACAGGAGAACGTTTGAACTGTGTGACGTGTTCTTCTGTAATTTCGCCGCCCATAAATAAAATACCATCCACTTGTTTTTCCAGGAGCGTATTAATCAGACTGATCTCTTTATCCTTGTTCTGGTCCGAGTTGCACAAAATAATATTGTACTTATACATCGTCGCAATATCTTCAATACCCCGGGCAAGTTCAGCGAAAAAGATATTTGAAATATCTGGGATGATAACTCCTACTGTGGTTGTTTTTTTGCTGGCAAGTCCTCTTGCTACTGCATTAGGACGGTAGCCAAGCCGTTCAATAGCATCCAGCACCTTTTTTCTTGTTGCCGGCTTTACGTTCGGATTTCCGTTCACTACACGGGATACCGTAGCCATCGATACTCCGGCTTCTCTTGCCACATCATAAATAGTTGTATTCAATGAAAGGCCTCCTTTTTTTCATTCTTTACTTTCATACATTTATTGCTATCATATTATAACTTAAGGAGGTTCTGCAATTCCTTTAAGCCGTATTCTTGTGTATTTTATGAAAATTTATTAATTTTTTCATAAAATATTTCCTACCTGATCTTATTCTATTTTCTTCAGCATAGCAAATAATAAAGCGTTTTATCCACACAAAAATAAAAGAGGCGAGAATCGAACCAGGTCGATTGCTCTCCTCTTTTTGTTTTTTACACTATTTTAGTATTTGTACAGGCCTGAATCACGCAGGGATGTCAGGAAGTCCTGGAACTGCGGAATGTTCATCTGCTGGGCAGAGTCGGAAAGCGCTACGGCTGGATCCGGATGAACTTCTGCCATGACAGCGTCAGCTCCAATAGCGAGTGCTGCTTTCGCTGTTGGAAGAAGCAGATCTCTTCTGCCTGTAGAATGCGTTACATCCACAAGTACCGGAAGGTGTGTTTCCTGCTTCAGAATAGGCACTGCTGAGATATCAAGCGTGTTCCGTGTTGCTTTTTCATACGTACGGATACCGCGCTCACAAAGCATAATATTCGAATTACCTTTCGAGATAATATATTCTGCGGCATTAACAAATTCATCAATAGTGGCAGACAGTCCTCTTTTTAGAAGAACAGGCTTATCTACTCCGCCCACTTCTTTTAAGAGCTCAAAGTTCTGCATGTTTCTTGCACCAATTTGAATGACGTCAATGTACTCTGTAGCCATTTGTACGTCTTTTGGGCTTACAATCTCACTGATGACAACCATATCAAGCTCATCAGCTACTCTTTTTAGGATTTCAAGGCCTTCTTTACCAAGCCCCTGGAAATCATAAGGAGATGTTCTTGGTTTAAACGCTCCGCCTCTAAGCAGCTTCAAGCCCTGTTCCTTCATTGCTTTCGCTACTTCGTATACCTGTTCGTAGCTTTCTACTGAACATGGTCCAAGAATCAGGCGCTGATTGCCGTCCCCAATCATTTCTCCTTTAAGATCAACAATGGTATCTTCCTGCTTCTTTTTACGTGATACAAGAAGTGCTTTACGATTATCATCTTCCTGAATTTCCAGGCTCGCTTTGAAAATCTGCTTGAACAGATGCTGAACCGTTGAGGTTTCAAAAGGACCTTTGTTGTTTTCAGCAATTAAATCCAGCATATTTCTCTCTCTTACCGGATCAAACCTTTTCTGACCTGCTGTATTTTTCACCTGGCCGATTTCTTTAGCCAAAGTGGCTCTTTCGTTAATCAAATCCAAAATTTGAAGATTTACCTTATCTAGCTCGTCTCTTAGTGCATCCAGCTGTTCGTTACTCATAACATGCTCCACTCCCTAGTCTTTTCTGCTTTTTATGATTATATTGCTATTATAAACGAAGTTCTTTACGATGTCAGCCTTTTTTTCTTTATTAATTAGACGCTTTTAAGCACTAAAGTATTTTGTGCTTATTTATCGGACTTTTCATTAAATATTTTTTATATTTTGTTGTTTTTCCATAACAAAACCCGCATCTCTCAATGCGGGTTTCTCTGTTTAGTTTGATGGTTTGTTATTATTGATATTGGATTGGAGCTTTTCTACTTCTGATTTAATTTTTGAGGACTGCTCGCTGTCTGCATGTTCGAGTTCCTCTGTTAATTCATCAGCCAATTCATCTGCTGTTTTCTCCGTATCCTGCTTTACGTTGCCTGCTGCATCCGCTGCAGCTGTTTTTACCTTGTCGTAAAACTCATTGGAGTTTTCACTAACGCTTTTAGCAATAGTTGACGACTTTTCTTTAGCTGATGAAGCCCATTGGGATCCTTTGTCATAAGCCGTAGTAGTAAAATCTGACGTCTTGGATGTAGCTGACTTTGTGCTGTCAGTAATATCTGTCCGCAGCTCACTGCCCGACTTAGGCGCAAGCAGCAGTGCTGCGCAGGCGCCTGCAATACCGCCGATCAGCGTTCCAATCAAAAAGTCTTTTGAATTAGTATCTGCCATATTATTCATCCCCCTGTCGTCGTATTTGTATTTTGAGCTTTTGCCTCAGGATCCGGCTGTCTAGCCTGCCATCTCGTATACAGATCAATCGCAGCGTTACCCCACTGCATTGCGCGGGCCACCTGTTCGGACTGCTGCTTGGACTGCAGCGTCACTGTGTCTGACATTTCTTTAAAAGTATAATTTATAGATTGCACCGAATCTCCTACATCTTTTAACGACTCAAACAATCCATTTAAAGATTGGGATTTTTGCTGAACATCATCCACAATGAGTGTAGATTTCTGTACCAGATGTTCCGACTCCGTTGTGATGCCCTCTACCTGTTTTTCTACACGATCCAGCGTACCTGCTACATTTTTCATGGTGCTTGAAGCAGCTTTCAGCGTCTGGACAATGAATATCACAAGCACAGCAAATGCGATTGCAACGATTAATGCGCTTATGTAGAGTAAGATTTCCATAAACGTACTGCACCTCCTTCTTTACCTATTTTTAATACCACTCTTAGTGGAAAGTGAAACATTAATATTATCATTCTTTCTCTATTGTAACTAAATTTTCTTATAAGAAAAGAAGGTTTTATCTTTTTTTTGAATGGCGGCCTTTATCTTCCCCACTGAAAAAAGCACCTGCTTCGCAGCAAGTGCCTGATTTTTACTCTGAGACGTTGCTACGTTCTCATAAGCCTTTTGAAACTTCTGGATATCGCCGGCACCCATAAATAAAATGACGCCATTTTCATGTTTGGAGAGCTGATCCATATCTTCTTCGGAAATTAGTGAAGCCCCTGGAATTTTATTCTGAAGGTCTTCAATGGTTAATTCTGTATCCTGCTCACGGGCAGATCCAAAAATGCTGCAAAGATAAACATGATCTGCCTGTTTCAGACATTCCGCAAAATCATCTAGAAATGCCTGGGTTCTTGAAAACGTATGGGGTTGAAAACAGCGATAACTTCTCTGCTGCTGTATTTTTGTCTGGCTGATTCAATTGTCGCTTTAATTTCAGTTGGATGATGTGCATAGTCATCAATGAGTATCTGGTTGTCGACTTTTTTCTCTGAAAATCGGCGTTTCACACCGCCAAAACTCTCCAGCTGCTTTTTTATCAGATCAGCGGGCATTTCCTCATAGTGGCACAGAGCAATGACTCCAAGCGCGTTAAGTACATTATGGCGTCCAAAACCAGGAATGGAGAATGTGCCGTAGCGGTCTCCCCTAATATGAACATCAAATGAAGTACCTGCTTCGCTCGTCTGAATGTTGTCTGCATTAAAGTCGTATTTGCCGTCAATACCATAATACATGATCGGCACAGAGGCGTGCAGGGTCTGCAGATGCTCATCATCGCCACAGGCTACGATTCCTTTTTTGACGCCTTGAGCCATTTCCTGAAAAGCATCCACTACGTCGTCTACATCTTTAAAATAATCAGGATGGTCGAAATCAATATTTGTCATAATTGCATAATCCGGCTGGTATTCGAGAAAGTGGCGGCGGTATTCACAGGCTTCAAAAGCAAAAAAAGCACTGTTTTCTTCCCCTTTTCCGGTTCCATCGCCTATCAAATAAGAAGTCGGCTTATATGCTCTAAGTACGTGGGCAAGAAGTCCTGTCGTTGATGTCTTTCCGTGAGAACCTGCTACTGCAATAGATGTAAATCGGTTTGCAAACTCTCCAAGAAATACTGGATATTCCATAACGGTCATACCTAATTCCTTTGCCCGTCTTACTTCTTCATGCTTTTCACCATAAGCAGCTGAAGAGATAAGTACCTGCCCTTTTTTAATATTTTCTTCCTGAAAAGGGTAAATAGGAATTCCTCTTTCTTCGAGAGGAAGCTGGGTAAAGAAAGGCTTTTCTACATCTGAGCCTTGTACTGGTATCTTCATATCATGCAGGATTTGTGCCAGAGCACTCATTCCTGATCCTTTAATTCCAATTAGATGGTGCGTATTCATGTTAAATACCTCCAGTATTCATCCTGCTGTAGGGCAGGGACCTTTAAATCAAACATTGGACAAACACTTCATCATTATAGCAGATAGGCGTTCTGCGTCCAATAAAACTCCCTATAATCCTGCTAATGACCTAGAACATGTCTGTACCATATAATACCATGATCTTTTGCAAAAAGTCTCTTGAACTCTGCTGAAGAACGTCCGCTTTTTTCTTCAGACCAAAAATAATCTGCTTCTGTTTCATTTAAATAAGCCGGCGCCGGCGTATGGATGGAATATGTTTTGCCACGGTATGTAATCGCCCTTACCAAAACTATTGAACCAGACCGGGGTTTTTCTTTCCCATACGAAAAAAGATGTACCGTTGACGTGGAAGCGTTATCCAGAAAAAAGCGCCCTTTAATAACGGACTCTTCGCACGTTTCTATTTTAAATGGTTCCAGGGCTGATACCATAATCAATGCAGCAAGCTGGCGCTGTACGGAATAGAGCGAAGCAGCTTCTGCTTTAATAAACTGATCAAACAGCCGGGAGCCTGCCACGCTTTTGTAGTCATATTTCATCCAGTCCAAAAAATATGTGTTCCAAGGTCCCTCTTCCAAAAAAGCAGTTGGACAGCCTGTCCAGTCTTCAAATAAATGCTTTGCCCTTACTTTTTCACGCAGGTTAATATGCAGATCGGTCCATTTAGAAAATTGTATCTGCAGGGATAAGAGGGCATCATCGGCTTCCGCCTGCTGCTGTTTTTTGTATGCTTGAAAATCAGGAATTTCATTTGACATGAGACACCCCTGCTTTTCTAATTAATTTTTTCCAATCGTGGATTCGGACGGTGCTTTCTTCCTGATTTTGCTTCGTGTTCTCCGTTTAGGAGCACGTTGTCTCCTGTGAAACCAATATGAATCTTAAGGAGGCTTCCTCCAACACCGTACATGTCAATCGGAACCTGCTGATCCTCGTACATAGCAATACGATCGACTGTAAAGCCGCCGCTTGCCACAATTTTCACATGCTGATAGCCTTCCGCATCGAGCGCTTCTCTCAGGGCAAATATGAGCTCGGGATTAACACCACGGGGATCAAAGGCACCCATCACTTCCGGATTTCTGCAGAAGTACTGATCCACCACTCCATTAGATGTGTCCACACGCACCCCTTTTAAGTCCGCTCCAAATTCCCGCGCTACTTTTAAAGCATCTGTAATTACATCATTATTGTAGTCAACCAGCGCCATCAATTCGTCTTCCGGATATGTTTCCTTATACGCCTGTGTGGCAGCTACAATATCACCGCGGAAAAGCTGGATCAACGCGTGGGGCATAGTTCCCATTCCCTTTTTTCCCCACCATTCGCTCATCGCGTGTGTCGCCTGAGCGGTAGACCCGCCAATATGAGCTGAATAACCGTCTCCTGCCTGTTGTGTGAAATGATCATCCCGGTCTCCCATGAAGATAACAGGTTTTTGAGAGCCGGAGCGTCTTGCTGCTTTTACGACATCATATACGTTTGTAGCAACAGAAGTTCTTCTGGCGAAAATGCCATCGATAACCCCTTCTAAAAATCCAAAATTCTGATAAGGTCCGGTAACGGAAAGCACTGTCTCATAAGGAGCAATTTTGTCTCCATCTTTTAAGGACATAATTTCCAGATTCTCCGGATCCTCAGCAAAGGTTTTAATCAAGGCAATCACTTCGTCTGTACCGCAGAGGACAGCATTTTCTTTCTGGAAAAACTGGGTAGTAACGATATCATTGGTTTTATATTTTTTGGCGATTTCTCTTGTTTTCAAAAAATAAACAGCAGAGAACCATCCTTCGCCCACCCGTTCATCAAATTTAAATGTCTTATTTGTTAATCGGCTGATCTCTCCGCGCATCTTATATTCTATTTCTTTTGGCATAAACAGACTCCTTGTATACTGGACCTTTATCATTACTTACGGACCGTATCGTTATTTAATGGATAATCTCAAAATGAAGTCCGCGCATAAGGCCGCGGACTTCATTTGATTTATAGGCAGCATACTGAATATGGCGCCCGCCTAATCATATTTTTTTAGTGAATCAAGGCGGTTTTCCTTGTTCCCATAATTATGCTTCTACTATTTCCTGTGCGTCTTCTAGTTTTACACTGCCAAATCCATACTGCAGCACAATCGAAATATTTTTTTCGTAATCAGTTAACAAAGCCAAAACCTCTGGATAAACAAACTCCAAAAGAATATCGAGCTGAATCTGTTCCATAAGAGCTCCCTCCCTGGTTGTAAGAAATCAGCTTGCCTGGAAAGCATGGCGGCAGTTCCGCTGGAGCGGCTCTGCCTGTTTGTTTGAAGCCTTAGGAAATTGGTTGTTACGTTTGTTACCTCTTATCATATAGAACCTTAAAGTAATTGACAAGACTTTGCATTTAAAAGGGGGAATCCGGATTATACATACCGGTTAGGAGTTACTGGTATTTTCGAGTTCTCTGGAGATACCAGTACTTTTCTCGGCTTGCTTCCCATTGCCTCCGATACCAACCCTTTTGCTCCATCAAATCAATCAGCTTGGCAGCTCTATTATTCCTATCGAAAAATTTTCTTTGCAGCAAAGAAGAAGAAGCACCGCGGTGCTCGCTTACAAATAAGCAGGCCTCTCGAACAAGTCATCCTGAACTTCAAACCGTTTCCGTCTGCTTAATAAGTTCATCCTGTTCGATAAAATTAATCGCGGGCTGCTTTGATTTTTCACAAAGTCCGTAACAGCTTCGATTCTTCATCTGTCACAATGTCCCCTGAACCCGCATCGGCTTTGGTGCGCCGTTCGGATAAAAATAACATATCACCCTTACCGATCAGTCTCTCTGCGCCTCCCATATCAAGAATCGTGCGGGAATCAATCTGGGATGAAACCGCAAAGGCTGTTCTGGAAGGAATATTGGATTTAATTAAACCGGTAATAACGTCTACAGACGGACGCTGAGTGGCAAGCAAGATGAATGCCGCATGCTCTCGCTTTCTGCGCAATACGGCAGACAGAGTCTTCTACTTCTTGAGGAGATACCATCATCAAGTCAGCCAACTCATCAATGACAATAACAATGTATGGCATTTTAGAAGCATAGTTTCCCTGCTCTGCCATCTTTTCATTGTATTTCCTGCTGTCTCTCACACCTTCATGAGCCAGCTTTCTATAGCGATCTTCCATTTCCTGAACCGCCCATTTTAAACCGGCGGTTGCTTCTTTTGCATCATGAATCACCGGTGTCACTAATGAGGAATGTCTTTATAGGCAGCAAGCTCCACCATTTTGGATCGATCAGCATCAGCTTTAAATCTTCAGGTGACGATTTATAGAGCAGGCTTATTAATATAGAGTTTATGCAGACACTTTTACCGGAGCCGGTTGCTCCCGCAATTAAGCCGTGCGGCATTGTCTGCAGATCTGCTGTTATCGGTGCGCCTGATATATCAAGCCCGAGTGCTACCGTTAAAGGAGAGGCACTGCGGATAAAGACATCGCGGCGCAGAATCTCCCTTAAAAATACAGGCTGGCTTTCAGCATTGGGTATTTCTATACCAATAGCATTTTTTCCCGGGATCGGCGCTTCCATACGAAGGTCTTTTGCAGCCATGGCAAGCTTAATATCATCGGTCAGGTTGGTGATTTTATTAACTTTCACTCCAGGTGCAGGCTGCACCTCAAACCTCGTAACAGAAGGACCTTTCGTCACTTCAGATACAGTAGCCTTTACGTTGAAATTGCGGAGAGCGGCTTCCAGCTGCTCCTGCTGCGCTGCCAGGGATGCCTCATCATCGTTTGTTGCCCGAGGCGGAGGATTTAACAAGGACAGCGAAGGATAGATATAACCACTTTTGTTTTTTCTATCTGCTGGCTGCTGGCTCAAGCGGCGTTTGGCAGGCATCAGTACGTTATACGGGTTTTTCTCCTGTTTTTCCAGTTTTTTTTTCATTTCACCGGGTTTCTGGTTTTCCCGGCTTCCGGTTTCTTCAAAAGATAAAGTCCGTACTTTAGACTCCTCTTTTCTGCCTGTCTGATCATTCACTTCATCTTTCACTTCAATTACCGGGGCCCGCCGGGCTTCTATCTTTCGCTTTTCATTCGGTTTTGGTATTTCTATTTTTTCAGCGGCGGGTGGTTCGGAAGGCGGCTCTTCTTGTTCCTCCGGATAATGATAAGCTTTTTTTTTAAGTTCCTTCTCTTCGAAAGCAGAATGAGCTGCTTTCTCCTTCTGAAAATTCTCCGAAGTATTTACAGACTCAAATTCCGGAATGCTTTCTTCTTTATGCTCCGGCTTTTTCTTTAACGAATCACGGTGAAGGGGAAAATTCTCATAACCGAATACAGGAGAAGGAATGTGACGGGCTTTAAAGTCCCTTCCCTGAAAATATCCGGATTCCAGCTTCTCGGAAGCTGCGGGCTCTTTAACTGACTCTGCCCGTTTTTCCGGACGTTTTGGTTTTTGGTAGGGCTCTGTTGGACGCTTTTCTGCTCTATTAGAAGAACGTTTTTCCGCTTTCGGTACAAACGACGGGCGGTCTTTATTATTCCGCTCAAACGCGGGAGTATCGTATACATTCTGCCTGCGTTGTCTCGGAGCCTCGCTTACGTCCTGCTTTCCCGAATCCTGCGGTTCCATTTCTGCCTCTGAATGATCCAGAGTTAAAGGGAAACGAAACTGTCCCTTCTGTGGATAGTGGTGGAGCACCCGCTGTTCTTTTTCTTCTCTTTTAAACGGTTCTATCGGTTCAGCGTGCTTCGTTTTTTTATCTGCCATATTTATAGGAGTTGAAGGAGGCTGCTTTGTGCGGGCTTCCTGGGTAGGTTCATTTTTTGGTTTTTCCTTTTTTTCTTCTATATATTCATTTTCATCTTCGCCAAGAAAAAATGATTGAATGGACTGCATCCATCTTTGAAATGATCCGGCCATTTATATCTCACTCCTGTCAGTGTTAAGCTTAAGTATCAGCCGTTCTTTCTCTATTGTAAAGGAGCAGCAAAAAATCCACTAGCCCCGCTAGTGGATTTATTCATTATTTTTCACTTTTTTTTGCATGATATTGGGATAAAAAGTCTTCTCCGGTCACATACTCCTCATCCAGAATATAAATTCCTTCTTTTTGGAGATGGGACGGCAGAACAAGTTCTTTAGCAGAACAGATCATTCCATTGGACGCAACGCCGCGGAGTTTTGATTTTTTTATTTTCATTCCAGTCGGCATATAGGCGCCGGGAAGAGCAACAGGTACCTTCTGTCCTTCTTCAATATTAGAAGCCCCGCAGACAATCTGCGTTGTACCATTTCCTATATTCACCTGACATACATTCAGCTTATCTGCATCCGGATGCTTTTCAATTTCCTCAAGGTATCCCACCACAAAGGAAGGCGCCTCCGGTAAGGCTGCCGTTTCATTAATATCATTTTCATCGAGCGCTTTTTGAATTAAAGCTATAAGTTCAGCATCTACAGCGAGCATTCCTTCTCCATGAATAGCGCCATACGATGAAGCGGAAAAGATCGTATACCCGGTCGTTTCCTTTGTTTGTTCATGATACAGCCTTGCTACATTACCATGTACTTCTGTTTTTCTTTTTTCTTTCGCAATTTCTTTTAAAGAGACGAGTAGTGTGTCTCCTATACCCTGCTTGTTATAAAAAACGTTCATGATTATAAGCTCTCCTTTTTCTGCACATTCGTTCCATATTGTATCACAGCTCTGCTGAAAGGTAAGCCTTTAATTGCGGTCAGGCTTCTTTTTGGCCAGAATAAAGACAGGCTCGAGCTTTCCGGCGGCATAGGTAAATGAGAGTGCCGTTATCGGCACCTTGCCGTCGTGAAAAAAGCGGAAAACAATCTGACCCAGCACGTCAAAACCTTGTTCATTTTGAATATCAGCAAAAATCAGACTGTCCTGATGCGGCACAGCTACTGCAAGTTCACCTGACGTTTTTACGTCCATTTCTTCAAGAAATTTTTCGTTCAGCACCCGGCTTGCATCGTATCCATCTTTTGCATTCACAAAATAAAATGTGTTTCCTGCTACGGTTTCCGTCTTGTAGGACACATCAAGAGAACGCAGGTTAAACAGCGCTGCTTCTTTAATGGACTGTTCTGACAACCCTTCTGCCGCTAACGCTTCTTTATCAAGAAGTGTATAGGCTTCTCCCATATCCAGCGCGTAATACACTCTCGTTTCTGCAGTATGCTCCGATGTCAGCAGCTCCTGCCCGGTCCCTTTTTCCATTGGAAAGGAAGTGGAGCGGATAACTGGATAAATGTAAGATTCGCGGCCTTTGATTTTAATATCTTTTTCCATTGCTTCTAAAGAAACAGTAATGAATCGCACCGCATCTTCTACTGATTCCTCCGCTTTTTCTCCATGCTTGGCGAGCCATTTATTCAGATCCAGCTCCACCCCTTTTTTAATCGTCGTGTGATCTACACGCAGGGTCGTTGTTTCTTCATCATAAGACATGACACGGTTTTTGCCGGCCAGCTCTTTTTCAAGTATTGATTTCAATTCATTAATTTCCATACTAACGGCCTCCTTGACCTTATTACATACAAACGGCGCTTCACAGAACCTGCTGTTGAGAGCGCCGTTTATCCTATTCTTTATTTTACGCTTTTTCTTTTAAAGATTCATCCAGAAACTGCTTGATCTCTTCAGGCGTTTTCCGGTCTCTGCTTACAAACCGGTGTAATTCTTTACCTTTTGAAAATGTTAAAAAACTTGGAATCCCCATAACTCCCTGTTCCTGGCAGATCTCAATAAGTTCATCGCGATCTGCATGATAGAAAGTAAACGAAGAATATTCCTTTTCAATAGCCGGAAGCTCCGGCTCAATAACACGGCAGTCCGGACACCATCCGGCTGAGAACATAATAACGGCGGCTTCATCCTGAATCGCACTGTTCCATTCGTCTCTCGTTTGTATATTTTTCATTTTTTGCGGCACTCCTTTTATCCTTGATCTATTTTCATATCCCCTAGTTTAATCCAATTTCGTTTTCGCATCCACTCAGAAAGGCTGAGACTTATTACCGCCGGTCCTGCAATCTGCAGTAGAAAAATGAGACCGACAACTCCCCACGTCCAGCCCATGCTCTCCAGCGTCATAATAGGTCCTACCAGGCCGCTTGTCCCCATCCCCGCTCCGGCAGCGTTATTTTCCATTAAAAATACCATTGTTGATAGAGGAGCAAATACTGCTCCGGCTACTGTAGGCGGAATGAGTATTAATGGGTTTTTAATAATATTTGGTACCTGCAGCATAGAGGTTCCAATTCCAAGAGCCGCCAGGCCGCTTACACCATTTTCCCTGTAGCTGCTTACAGCAAACCCTGCCATCTGTGCGGCACATCCAACAGTGGCAGCTCCAGCTGCTACTCCTTCCAAACCTAGCATAATAGCTATCGCCGCACTTGAAATAGGAGCCGTAAGCGCAAGTCCCATTAATACAGCCACTAATATTCCCATTATAAACGGCTGCTGGGCTGTTGCCCACATAATCAACTCACCGAAAGAGACAAGCGCACTCTGCAGAGCCGGCCCGATAAACGAAGCGACCGTAAATCCGGACGCAATGGTTACGAACGGCGTTACAATAATATCAAGCTTGGTTTCTTTCGAAACAAGTTTTCCGATTTCTATAGACAGCAGCGCAGCTATGAAGGCTCCGGCAGGACCGCCGAGCTCAGCGCCTGCGGCTCCTGTTACTACGGCCGAAAACAAAACGAGCGGCGGTGCTTTTAAGCCGTAAGCAATTGCGGCTCCAATAGCCGGCCCCATCAGCCCCATGGCAAGAGTACCCATGTCTACAAAAAACGGCCAATTTAACTGTTCACCAACAGTTTGAATAATTAAACCGATAATAAGGGAGGAAAATAATCCTAAAGCCATGTAGCTCAGTGCCGTAACCCCGTATGTCTTTACAGATATATTTACACCCTTACGCAAAAAAAAGGACTTCATCTAAGAGCCTCCTGTCATTTACTTTTCTTCAGCTTCTCCATTATAATAATCCGTCAGCCGGATTACAAGCAGGTTTTATATAATTGGATAAAGGCTATGAATAGAAAGAGACAGAAGGAGGAATGTTTTCATGAAACTAAACGTATATCTGGCAGGACAGATTCACAGTAACTGGAGAGAATCTTTTCGCCAAAAAGCAGAAGAAAAAAACCTGCCGCTTACTTTTTACGGCCCAATGGAAAATCATCACCGCTCTGATAATATTGGAGAAGAAATTCTGGGAGAGCAGGCAGATTCAATAGCAAAAGACGAGGCAGCTTCCAGCTTTAACAACCTGCGGACCCAGCTGTTGATGCAAAAAGCCGATGTAGTGGTTGCTCTGTTTGGCGAGCAGTACAAGCAGTGGAATACCGCCATGGATGCAAGTGCGGCTTTGACAATGCAGAAACCGCTGATTATTATACGTCCGAAAGAACTGCACCACCCTGTTAAAGAATTAGCCAATAAAGCCAATGCAGTTGTGGAAACACCGGAACAGGCGCTGCAGGCACTGGCTTACGTTTTCGATTAAACGACGAAAAAACGCTCCCTTTATAAAGAGGAGCGTTTTTTACTATTGGTGATACTGTCTTTGGCCCTCGAGCAGCTGCACGATATGGGAAAACATAGACGTTCTTGAAATCAGCCCATTCGTAAACACGCCTACAGCTCCTTCTTTATGGCTCACACCACTGCGTTCGGTATAGCTATCCATAACATCTTTAAGCTCTCTGCCCTCTAGAAGAGAAGCATAAAAAGAATCGGGCAGAGCCAGCCTGGCACCAGATGCTGTAACGATTCGGCTCCCCTCAGCTAGAGCGCCCCAGCTGCATAAATACAACGTGCCCTCAATGACCATTATTCCACCCTCCAGGCCGATTCCGATGCTGTCTTTCCCGGAACATGCTTCAGCCCGTTCAATCGCTCCCTGCCTCGTTTCCTGGTCGCTCATCGGCTGTTCACTGATCGTTACCTCTACGTCTCTTCCTATTACGTTAAAAGAATCCGGATATACTGAACGAACGGCTTGGATCTTTGTTTCATTTAACGAACCGACGGTAATCAATGAAGCCGGTACCATGTTATGACTGGTTCCTGATCGTATCAAGTGTGGACTGATCGGTATTTTGGACCAGTTTTACGATCAGCTCCTTTGCTGCTGCGTAATCGTCTATATGCATGATTGATGCTGCGGTATGAATATAACGCGAGCAGACGCCGATGACGGCAGAGGGAACTCCTTCGTTTGATGTATGCACTCGTCCAGCGTCCGTTCCACCCTGTGACATGAAAAATTGATAAGGAATATTATTCGATTCTGCAGTATCCAATACAAAATCGCGCATGCCGCGGTGGGTGATCATCGTCCGATCAAACAATCGAAGCAGGGCTCCTTTTCCAAGGTGTCCGAATGCGTCTTTACCTCCAGTGGCATCGTTGGCCGGACTCGCATCCAGCGCATAAAACACATCCGGCTTGATCATCTGTGATGCAGTGGCCGCTCCACGAAGTCCTACTTCTTCCTGGACCGTAGCGCCGGAATATAACCGGTTAGGCAGCTCGGTATGCTGCAGTTCTTTTAGTAAATCAATGGATAAACCCACTCCGTAGCGGTTATCCCACGCTTTTGCCATAATTTTCTTCGGATTGGCCATAGGTGTAAATGGGCAGATCGGAAGGATCGGCTGACCGGGGCGGATACCAATCTGCTCCGCATCTTCTTTATCATCTGCTCCAATATCTATGTACATGCTTTTTAAAGGCATTGGCTTGGACCGCTGGGATTCCTCGAGAAGGTGAGGCGGCGTCGAACCTATTACTCCGGTAACCGGACCGTTCTCAGTAAGAACCTGCACGCGCTGCGCCAGAAGCACCTGGCTCCACCAGCCGCCCAGCGTTTGAAAACGTATCATTCCTTTTTCGTTTACGGACTTTACCATAAAACCTACTTCATCCATATGCCCGGCCACCATCACCTTAGGCCCATCTGAATTTCCTGTTTTTACGCCGAAAACACTGCCCAGATTATCCTGGATAACTTCTTCGCTGTATTTGGAAAGCTCTGTCTTCATAAAGTCTCTGATCTGGTGTTCGAATCCCGGAGCACCGGGCAGTTCTGTCAGTGTTTTAAACATATCCATTGTTTCCTGATTCATGTTGGACCCCTTTCGTGACTCTAACGATTTGGTTTTATTTTACCGAAGGTTTAACTTTTTATCTACCTTGGGAATATATAGACATTGGAAAAAATCATTCCATACGCTATAATAAGTGGAAACGAGAAGAGGAAAGGCAGGTTTGAATAATGAAAACAAGCGATATTCTAGTAGGGGTTGGCGTTGGAATTGTAGCCGGCTATGCTTTAAGTGAATGCACTGCAAAGGACCAAATCTCGCCCGAAAAAGCTTTAAAAAAGGTGAAGGAAAATGTGAAAGATCATATTTCCATTAACGGTTCCTGGATTCACATGACGCCGGAGAACTACAAGAAAGATCAGCTGGAGTACCGTGTTTACCGCGGCGGCCTTTCCAGCACTAAAGAAGGCAGAACCAACCAGATGGACTTTATTGTAGATGCCAAAACAGGCACTATTCTTGAACTTTCTTCATAAATAAACAATGATCCTCCCTTCGCAGGGGAGGATTTTCTATGCAAAAAAAGAGCTTCCGATAGGAAGCTCTTTTTCTTATGCACGTATTGGTTTTTTAAGAATCGCAAGCAAAATCATCGTTACAACGGAACCGATTAAGATCGACAAGGCATACAGCCATGGACCGCCACCCTGTACAGCATTCAGGAAGAATACGATAAATCCGCCGTGGGGAGCAAGCAGTTCTGAATTAAAGAACATTGCCAGCCCGCCGGCTGTAGCCGAACCAACCACAGCTGCTGGAATAACCCGTGCCGGGTCTGCTGCTGCGAAGGGAATGGCCCCTTCTGTAATAAAGAATCCGCCCATCAAATAGTTGGAGAAACCTGCATCTCTCTGTTCTTTTGTAAAACGGTTTTTAAAGAAGGTCGTAGCAAGCGCGATTCCGATTGGCGGAACCATGCCTCCAGCCATAACGGCTGCATGAGGAGCGAAATTGCCTGCTGTAATCATGGCAATACCAAATGTAAAGGCTGCTTTGTTAATCGGGCCGCCCATATCGACTGCCATCATTCCACCGAGAAGAATACCGAGAAGAATAATATTTCCTGTACCCAGTCCACCGAGCCAATCCTGAAGAAATAGGTTCAAAGTAGCTACTGGAGGGATAATGATAAAGTACATAATCAAGCCGGTAATCATAATGTTTAGAACAGGATAGAACAAAATCGTTTTAATACCATCAAAGATTCTCGGAAGGCCGGCAAGCGCCTTCTTGATACCAAGGGCCATGTAACCTGCAAGGAAACCAGCAATCAGTCCACCGAGAAATCCAGCTGTAACCGGATCTTCCCCGACTCCCTGGGTTGCCATTAAACCAGCGATCATACCCGGGGCAAAGCCTGGACGATCAGCAATGCTCATTGCAATAAATCCAGCAAGTACAGCAATAAAGAGTCCGAAGGCAAACTGGCCGCCGATGGCGTTCAGTGCTACAGCAAAGGTATTCTCCGGCTCAATACCCCATAAGAAGGAGATAGCGATTAAAATACCACCACCGACAACAAACGGAAGCATATTCGAAACACCGTTCATTAAGTGACGGTAAATCGTATTAATCACGCCGCGTTTTTCACCGGTGTTTTCTGATTTTACATCAGATCCCGAAGATCTATGGATAGAAGCGTCTTTTTGTTTGGCACGGTTAAGCAGCTGCTCCGGCTTACGGATACCGTCTGCTACCGGTACAGAAATAACGGGCTTTCCATCAAAGCGGTCCATTTCTACTTTTGTATCAGCCGCTACAATAATCGCATCCGCGTTAGCAATATCTTCATCCGTCAGGCGGTTTTTTACACCGTCCGATCCATTTGTTTCTACTTTCAGACGCATGTCCATCTCTTTGGCTTTTGCTTTTAGAGAGTCAGCTGCCATATACGTATGGGCAATACCGGTAGGGCATGCTGTTACTGCCAGGTAAGTCGGCACCGTAGTATCCGCTGCATCTCCTGCAGAGGACGCCTGGGCCGTCTGTTCTGCTTCATCTTCTCCAAGCTTTTCTTTTTCTTTCTGGTCTACCGCTTCCAGAATTTCTTCTTCACTGGACGCCTGAAGCAGCGTCTCGCGGAAGCCCTCATCCATTAATAACGTGGAAAGCCTGGAAAGTGTCTGCAAATGACTTTCATTCGCGCCTTCACTTGCAGCGATCATAAATACCAAGTGAGCCGGCTGGCCATCAAGAGATTCATAGTCGGTACCGCCTTTTGAACGTCCGAAAGCAATAGAAGGCGTCTGCACAGCGCTTGTTTTCGCATGAGGAATCGCAATGCCCTCCCCAATTCCTGTAGTACTCTCGCTTTCTCTGGTTAAAATAGCTTCACGGTAACGTTCTTTGTCGCTCAGACGGCCGGCGTCGTCAAGTTTTTGCACTAACTCATCGATGACTCCGCTTTTTTCTGTGGACCGCAGATCAAGAATAATCGTATCTTTCTTTAATAGTTCTGTAATTTTCATAACCTTTCACCCCTCCAAGTTACTTAATGTTATACCGTGGTACACTCCATCTGTTTTAACAGTTCTTCTACCTGCTCTTTCGTACAAAACGTCTCTGAAAATGCAGTGGCACTTCCTGTCGCGACCGCAAAGGAGATAATATCTTCCGGCGTCCCCTTTTTCTGGTGCTCATAAATGAACCCCGCTACAAGTGAGTCTCCGGCTCCTACTGAATTAAGCGGCTTTCTAGGCGGCACCTTTGCGATAAGACGGCCTCCGTCATGCAAATACAAAGCTCCTTCTCCTGCCATAGAGATCACTACATGGCTCACACCGAAGTCTTCCCGAAGCTTATTACCGTAGTGAACAGCCTCCTCCATCGTTTCCACTTCCGCGTCATACAGCTCCGCCAGTTCATGATGGTTGGGCTTTACAAAATCAGGTCCTGCTTTTAATGCTTCCTTCAAGGCTTCTCCACTCGTATCCAGGTAGCAGGTAATCTCTCTCTCTTTTAACAAGGTGATCATTTCTTTATAGATTGTTTTTGGAAGGCTGGCCGGGACGCTGCCTGCCAGAACCACACTATCGTCGGATGTTAATCCGGAAAGCTGTTCTTCCAGCTCTTTTCTATTTCGGTCTGAAATATCAGGAGAAGCTCCGTTTATTTCAGATTCCGTGTCCCCGCTGATTTTTATATTAATGCGGGTATCCCCTTCTACTTGAATAAAGGAGGATGTAATATCTTCTGCAGCCAGAGCCTTCTCGACATATCCACCGGTGAAGCCGCCGACAAAACCCAGTGCTCTGCTCGGCGCGCCCATTCTCTGAAGCACCCTCGATACGTTAATTCCTTTACCACCGGGGTACTTCCATTCCCGGCTTGTCCGGTTGACGCTTCCCTCTTTAAAATGAGGTACTTCAATAACATAATCGACTGCGGGGTTAAGCGTAACTGTATAAATCATATGTCCACTACCTTTACTCTAGTTTCCTGCTGAATTTTTCTGAGCTGATCTTTATTTGCATAGCTGCTGGTGACAATCTGGGCTTCTGAAAGCTTCCCTACGTTTGCAAAAGAAACGTCGTAGATTTTTGAATGATCTGCAATAACCACTGACCTTGTAGAATAAGAAATTGCCGCGTTTTTGACAAGAGCTTCATCAGGATCCGGAGTGGAATACCCGTAATATGGATGAATGCCATTAATGCCTACAAATGCTGTATCAAATCGGAATTCCTTCAGGGAGGAAGCTGCTTTTTCGCCTGCCAGCGCTGCTGTTCCGGGTTTAGCGAGGCCTCCGGTCACATACGTTCGAATATTATACTGTAAAAGAAGCGGAACGTGAGTGATGCCATTGGTAACAACGGTCACCTGTTTGTTTTCCAGAAAAGGAATAAGTGCAAGCGTCGTTGTTCCGGCATCAAGAAATATACTTTCCTTTTCTTTTACCAGCGAAGCAGCCCATTCAGCAATTTTATATTTTTCCGGCTGATTCGCGGCTTCTTTTTCTGCGATCGTCGGTTCGTATATTTTTTGTCGGGATAAAGAAGCACCGCCATGCACGCGTTTAATGAAGTTCTCTGATTCAAGATCATTTAAATCTCTTCTTATCGTTGACTCCGAAGCACCTGTTTTATCAACCAGGTCCTGAATAGACACGACTTCTTTGAGCTTTAATTCTTGAATGATCGCTTCTTTTCTCTGAGCGTGCAGCATTTCTTTCTCTCCTTCACATACAGCTCTCATAAAGTAAGCGTTTACTTTTTGATCCTCTGCATGAATTAATGAACTCTTAAAAAGATAATAGCATCACTTTCAATCAAAATCAATCAAAAATAATCAAATATACATAATTATTTTTAAATATCATTCATTTTCATTCAAAAACAGCCAGTATTTAATCAAAAAAAGAACAGTCGAATGACTGTTCCGGAGTAGAGGCTTTTATTTAATCTCTTTTTCTATCATCTGTTTAGGCTGTCCGCTGCTGTCATATTGGATGGCCCGGTACTTGTAGTCATGATAAAAAGTAAACCACGCTTCATTGTTATAGCCTATATCCATATACTTCTGCTTTACAGCAATGGAATCCATTGGATAATCATCATAGGCCATGACCCATAATACATTTTGATGGGCATGGGTGCCCATGTTATCAGCCATATGAATCAGCATATCGTCTTTCTGCTCGATTGTCAGCAGGCTGATACCTGCACTGTGTCCGCCTGTCCACTCGAGTTTTAATCCCGGCAGCAGTTCAAGCTCTGTATCAAAAAGCTTCACCTGATGTTCAATAGGCTTCCAGTTATGTTCCCAATAAGTACTTCTTGAACGAATATTTGGATTTGTGAGTTCCTCCCACTCTGGTCGTGAAATATGAACTTCTGCTTTTTCAAAAGCGGGTACTTCTTTATCATTTTCCCACTTCACCAGTCCCGCACAGTGATCAAAGTGCATATGTGTCATTAATACGTCATCAATGTCTTCCGGCTTCAGCCCAAGAGACTTTAAATCTTCTTCTACGAAGGATTCTTCTGTAATACCAAGGTTTTTCATTTGTTTTTCATTAAATCTTCCATTACCAAGCCCAGCTTCCAGCAGAATGTTTTTTCCGTGTCCCTGAATAAGTATCGGATCGGACCTTAATTCAATCTGGTTTTTTTCGTTAACCGGATATTTTTTAGACCACAGGGCTTTCGGTACGACCCCAAACATTGCTCCTCCGTCCAGATGCGTGACGCCGCCGCGGAGCCAGGTTAATGTATAATCTCCAATATGAAGTGTTTCCATATGGCTGTCCCCTTTCTTTATATGTAATCGTTAACATTAATTAGTATATCATTAAAGAGAGGCCTAAGCCTCTCCCAATCTATTGAAAACGGGCACGCACCATATAAATCGGCTGTCCTTTTTCAGAAAATTTAGCTTCATATTCTGTCATTATGTTGCCTTCCGCCTCTTCACTATGATGCAGATCCAGCCTCACGGTTTCAAGCTTCATTCCAAACTGGCTCATGCTTTCCAGCGAGTACTCAAAAAGCCCTTGATTATCGGTTTTAAATTGAATGATACCATCCGATTTCAGCACCTTCTTATAAAGTTCTAAAAATAAAGAATAGGTGAGCCTTCGCTTTTCATGCCTCTTTTTCGGCCACGGATCCGTAAAGTTAATGTACAGCTGGTCCACTTCGTTTTCAGCAAACATGTCCTCTAAAAAAAACACATCCCCATTAATAAAACATAGGTTATCCGGTTCTTCCTCAACTGCACGCTGTACACCAGTTACAAGCACACTGTCGTACACTTCCACGCCAACATAAGAAATATCCGGATTGGCCAGGCTCATGTCATTTAAAAATTTTCCCTTGCCGGTCCCAACTTCCACATGAAGCGGCCGCTCATTTCCAAACTCTTCTTTCCACCGGCCTGCGGGCGCATCTTCAGCTAGTTTTACATACTTTTTATTTTCGTTTATATAATCTGAAGCCCACGGCTTATATCGTAATCTCATAGCATACTCCTTGTTTTTTTATTTACGGCTGTTGACGTCTTCTTTTGTTGGAAGAGCCGCCATCGCTCCCTTAACCGAAGCGGCCAGGCCGCCGGATACACTTGCCGCATGGGCAATATCCAGCCATTCTTCTTTTGATAATTCTGCAAGAGGACGGCCCTGTTCAATGATGGCACTCAGCAGTCCGGATACATAGGCATCCCCTGCTCCTGTTGTATCTACCGCATCTACTTTTTCAACAGGAATATCCCATCTTTCTCCTCCTGTTACAAGTGTGCTGCCCAGCTCCCCTTTTGTAATAATAAGAACCGGGATGTTATACATCTCCATCTGTCGAAGAGCCTGCTCCTCTTCCGGCTCTCCGCTGATCAGCTCCAGCTCTTCTTCTGACACTTTAACGATATCTGCCTGAGGGAGCATATCTTTAATCCGCTTCACGGCTTCTTCTATTGACGGCCATAGGGCTGGTCGGATGTTGGGATCAAACGAAAGCAGCATCTGCTTTTCTTTCGCTGTATTGACTGCTTTATACGTGGCAAGGCGGGTGCTTTCCCCTATTAATGAAATAGAGCCGTAATGCAGAACAGACGCCTGTTCAAACAGCTCTTCGCTAATGTCTGCTTCTTCAAGCAGCTGATCGGCAGCGGGGTTAATATAAAAATCAAACGATCTTTCACCGCTGCTGCTGTTGGTAACGAAAACGACGCCCGTTTTTGTTTTTTCGGTAAAAGAAATCATATCTGTTTTGACGCCGAAATGCTGCAGCGTATCAAATAAAAATCTTCCCATTACATCGTTTCCAAGCTTCCCGGCAAAATAGGAATCGATCCCCATTTTTGCAAGACCTACAGCCACGTTGGCCGGAGCGCCCCCCGGGCTTCTTATAAATTGAGAATTGCTGCTGTCTGCAGGAATAAAGTCAATTAGTGCTTCACCTAAACAAATAACGCCTTTTTTCATTAAAGCTCCCCCTTATGTATGATTCTGGAAAATATGCCTCTCTGAAAATCAGAGAGGCATAGATATTATTATTGTTCCCGCTTTTTTTCTGCGGTTGTTTTAAAAGAAGCAGTCTGTAAATACGTAACCCACTGCGAGGCAGTCAGCAGATCATTTTTCCGCTGATGCTCTATTGCCTGCTCAAGAGCATGCGACACAACATACCAGTTCATTTTTGTTTTCAGGGTTTCTGTCAACGATAAACCGTAATGATCAAGCCAGGCGGTCCATTCTTTCTCGGGAATATACTCATGAAGCAGCAGACCGACATCATAGGCCGGGTCTCTTACTGAAGCGCTGTCCCAGTCTATAAGATAAAGGTCTCCCCGCCCATTGACGATCCAGTTATTATGGTTCATATCTCCGTGACATACGACCATTTTAGCCGGGGTTATATGGGGAAGTTCTTCTTTCATATAAGACAGGGCCTCTGCCATCGCCGGGTGCTTTTCCACAAGATTCTTGTAACTGTTTTCCAGTTCTCTGACGATAAGTTCCGGCGTTCTCGGCTTATTGCCAATCCGCTGAAACATATCAAGCAGTTCTGCCGATGAATGAATTTTGGAGAGAAGTTCCGCCACCTGCGGTTCGCCCATATCTTTTGCCCGCAGCTCTCTACTGTTAACCCACTTCTGTGCTGTAATGACATCTCCATTCTCCAGACGCTTTGTCCACAGAAGCTTCGGAACAATGCCTTCCGCAGAAAGAACAGCCAGAAAAGGGGAGGAATTTCTTTTTAGAAAAATTTTCCGTTCGCCCAGCCAGGCAATATAGGCTTCTCCGCTTGATCCTCCTGCCGGCTTTACGTTCCATCCGTCTCCTAATTGAAATTCCAATATATTCACTCTCGTTTTGTTTGTGTCATCTGAGTTTTTCATAATGGAATCCTTTATTATTTATTCGCCTGTAGAGGCTTATTTTATACGTGCACAGCAAGAACTACCGTACTTAATGGCGGTATCGTTATCCTATTAGAGCGAATCGTTCTTAATGGTATCAAAGAAGCTATATCTCCGTCAACGATCATATGAAACGTTTTCTCTTCTTCAAGCGGCAGGGTCTGTTCAAACGGGGAAGCATTGAAAAACAGCCGCAGCTCTTCTTCTGCATTCTCCCATTTCACTGCCGTACAGCCATTTTCAGTGGACAATATCTCAAAGGCATCACGGATGTCTTCTTTATGATTAAGCCGCAGAACCTCGTACTTTTTTCGTATCTCAAGCAGGTTTTTAATAAAGCTCACGGCGTCTCCATTGCGTTCTTTCTGCTCCCAGTCCAGCTGGTTAATCCAAATAGGGGATTTATAGCTGTTTTCCACTTCAAACTTGGTCCGGTAAAACTCCTGGCCCGCATGAAGAAAAGGAACGCCCTGCGATAGGATAACGAGAGCAGAGGCCAGTTTATGCATACGTTTAATATCTTCCTCTGCCAGATCGGGCCTGGACTTAGTAAGCTGATCCCAAAGGGTATAGTTGTCATGGCACTCCACATAATTAATCGACTGCATAGGAAACTGAAACAATGGGCCTTGATCCATTTCTTCCAATACCGAACCGCTTAAATAAAAGGGAAGACCTGCCGCATTCTCCCCAGATCCATTTACAAATCCGGGTGTTTCCATGTCCATGTGGCTTCCTTTGGAAAAATCCCTCAGGCCATCATTGAAAAAACCAACATCCGAAAGCTCTCCGGCGTGATGAAGAGTGGCTCTCTGCTCCGGCGGAAGACTTGTATCAAGATCCCAGCCTTCTCCATAAAATAAGCTGTCTTTTTTGCGTGCAGATACAAGTTCCTTCGCCTGGCGTACCGTTTCCATGTCGTGGATGCCCATAAGATCAAAACGAAATCCATCAACGTGATAAAAATCCATCCAATGCTTCAAACTGTCTAATATATATTTGCGCATCATTCCACGTTCAGATGCCGTATCGTTTCCAACGCCTGTGCCGTTGGAAAGCTCTCCCGTTTCCGTATATCTGAAATAATAGCCGGGAACGAGAAGCGAAAGCGGTGACGTTTTTTCATCATAAAAATGGTTATATACAACATCCAGCACCAGCCGAAGCCCATGAGCATGGAGATGGTTAATAAACTTCCAGCATTCTTCAACCTTGGCCGTCGGATCAAGAGGATCGTCAGCGTAACTCCCTTCCGGCACGAAAATGGTGAATCGGATCATATCCCCAGTTATAGGCCGGCGGATATTCTGCTTCGTCTATACTGCCGAAATCCTGCAGCGGCAGAATCTGCACATGGGTAATTCCTAAATCTTTAATATAAGTCAGACCGGGAGAGACTGCCTCTCTATTTTTGCCCATGTTTGTCCAGGCTCCGTACTTTCCTTTTTGATACATTCCGCTGTTATAATGAGCGCTGAAGTCTCTCATATGCACTTCGTAAATAACGGCATCAACAGGACTGGAAAAGGCAGGAAGAGAAACAGGTTTTCCTAGTCCCAGCTTTTCAGAATCCACCACGACAGAGGCACGGCCGTTCACTGTTGAGGATATGGCGTATGGATCTGCAGTTCGTTTATACTCTCCATTAATAAGCACTTCGTACTGATAAGCGGCTTCGTGAAGAGAGCGGATAGTAGAAAAACGATACACCCCTTTTTCCGTTCGCTTCATCGGAAGCCTTTCAAGTACGATATCCGTATTGTCCAGACTTACTAACAGAACGTACGCCTCTTCTGCTACCGGTGTCCAGACAGCAAAAGTGGTTCTGTTTTTTTCACAAAAAGCCCCCAGGTCTTCGCCATCGTAATAGTATTTCTCTTCAAAAGCCTGTGATCTTGGGCTCTCTCCTGTTTCCACCATAATATTCAGCTCTTCATCTTCTTCTGATCGAACTCTATATACCGTTCCGGCTTCAAGCTCATCCACTAAATAGAAAATAGCTCGTTCTTCCACACTTTCCACCTTTTCTATTTCGAGCTTAAGGTTTTGAAACTCCTGTGTGATGTAAAGCGCTTCGCTGTTGATTCCTGAGGCAGGAATAATCGTAATGGTCTGCATGTCGTTCATGAAGGCTCTAATCGTTTGACTCTCTGTCGCAGCAGATGCATTCATCTTCTTTTGCTCCTTATATGATAATCTTTTTTTTCTATAGAAAGAGTGATATAGTATTATCCGTTCCATTATAAAAATGCAGTTCCAGCAAACAGGAGGATATTTATGAGTAAATCATCTCAGCATAGAGCACGGCTTCTTATTTCGTGCACCGATCAGCCCGGTATTGTAGCCGCTGTATCCGATTTTTTCTTTTCACAGGGAGCTAATATCGTTCAGTCAGACCAATATACGACCGATCCGGAAAACGGTATGTTTTTTATGCGGATTGAACTTGATACAAATCAGAAAGCATCTGTCCAGGAGCTTCGGGAAGCTTTTTCCACAGTCGCGGCTCCGTTTCAGATGGACTGGCGTCTTGAAGATGCACAAATAAAAAGAGAATAGCCATATTCGTATCAAAAGAAGATCATTGTCTTCTCGAACTGTTATGGCGCTGGCGTTCCGGTGAACTGGATGTGGAAATCCCCCTTATCATCAGCAATCATGAAACGATGAAAGATGTCGCGGAGAGCTATGGTATTTCTTTTTATCATATACCTGTTGATAAAAAGAATAAACAGTCTGCGGAGTCTGAAGCTCTAAAATTAATTGAGTCCCACCGGATCGATGTCGTTGTTCTTGCACGCTATATGCAGATTCTCAGCGAGTCTTTTGTAGAATCGCTGGAAAATAAAATCATTAATATTCATCATTCTTTCCTTCCGGCGTTCATTGGCGCCAATCCCTATCAGAAAGCGTTTGACCGCGGCGTTAAATTAATTGGTGCCACTGCCCACTATGTAACGAATGACTTGGACGAAGGCCCTATTATTGAGCAGGATGTTCTCCGCGTAAACCACCGCTATTCTGTAAAAGAATTAAGAGTAGCAGGCAGAAATGCAGAGAAACTGGCTCTCGCCCGTGCGGTAAAATGGCACACGGAAGACAAAGTGCTCGTAAACCAGAATAAAACCATTGTATTCCCATAAATATGATAAATCGGCCGTCCTCTTTTATTGATTAGAGGGCGGCCGAATTTTCATACGCGACTGCGTGGACGTGTGTTTAAAAAGAGCTTCTGCAGCCTGGATCTGAGCGAGTTTCACAGGAGCCGGGTTTCTTTTTTTTGCTTCCAGCCAGGCGGGAAGCGTCTGCTTATCTATTAATTCAGACGATCCGGCGTATCCTTTCCGGTCAATAATAGATCCGGGAGCAATGATTTCTTTTCGAATCGGCAGTTCAATCCCATCGGCTTCCATAATCGTCGCCGCCATACTGCTCATCCGCTGCATCGGGATAGCCGGATTAAGGGTTTTTGTAATCTTTCCTTCTGCGTATTCGTTCCAAAATCTCCCTGTGGATGTATCGAATACGCTGTTCATTTTCCCTTCCAGTAAAAACATACAGATGATCTCTGTTGGGGTTATCACAATAATATCCAATTCTACCGGCGCATTTTTTACATAGAAAACGGGACGGAATAACACAAAGAAATTATCCGGCCATTCCCTTAAGAAATATTTCAGATGCTGGTTATAACGCAGCACCGGTGCGATCGTGGACTCTTCCAGAAGAGAAGAGCTTGCCCAGCGCAGCTGGGATTGAAACAATTCTTCGTAAAATGCTTCTATAAGCTGTTCTTTTGTTTTCCCGCGGTAAAAAGCAAGTTTATCCTGAGCTGGCGGTGTATTTACCAATAAAGCAGGTTGTTCAGCCGCCCGGCGGCGTTTCTTTAAAATTGTCCGCCTGAAAAATCCAGTTTTAGATTCGGGCCATTCCTCTTCAACCGCTTCCGGTTCCTCCAATGTTTCATTAATAGAAGAAGTATTGGCTTCAAGCCAGGCCGCCTTCATTTTTTTCCAGCGTTCCTGTTTGAATCTGGAGAACTGGCTGGAATAATGGTACATATCAAGCTCATACCGCGAGGCATAATCAGATAGTTTTAAAAGCTGGGCCATAATCGCTCTCCTCTCTTATATATAGTATACACAATCTTCCCTCTGACTATTCAAAAAACCAAAAAAGCAAGTAAAGGCGCAATAATAGAAACGATAATTGCGCTGACAGTCATGGCAACAGAGCTGGCCGCCCCCTCCTCTTCGCTGTTTTCAAGAGCTTTAGCAGTTCCGATAGCATGCGCACCGCTTCCCATTGACATGCCTTTGGCAAATGGATGGGTGATATGAAACCATTTGGTAACGTACGGTGCCATCATGACGCCTCCGATCCCGGCTATCATTACAAAGACCGCAGCCAGGGCTGGTATGCCCTCCAGAGATTCTGCTACACTCATTGCAATGGGGGCCGTAACAGATTTAGGCAGAACAGAAGCAAGCAGCTCCTGCTCCCTCGTGACTAATATAGAGAGACCCCATCCTGAGGCCGTTCCTGCAGCAGCTCCTACCGCGGAACTGCAGAGGATAGGAATCAAATAGCGCTTCAATACTTCTCTTTGACTGTAAAGCGGATAAGCCAGAGCGACAACGGCAGGTCCAAGAAAATATTCAATCCACCGTCCTCCCTCCATATAAACCGTGTATGTCACATTTCCCGTTTCCAGCACGACAATAATGAGTATAGTTCCTATAAGAACAGGAAGCGTAAAAGGGGATGGAAAGCGTTTATACAGCTGTTTTGCTGCTAAATACATCCCTATCGTCAATACGATCATTATGACAGCAGTTACTACGTCATTCATGTTTTTGCTTCCTCCCCATCAGCTGCTGTGCGGTGACACCTGTAAGAGCCATTACGATAAACGTGCTCGCAAGCGTTATGATTATGAGCCATAGACCCGATCCTGTAAACAAAGAATAATACTGCATGATACCGACAGTAACCGGGAGAAAAATAAGCGGCATATTCCGAAGGACCAATGCGGTTCCTTCCCGTATCCAGCGTGGGTCTAGGAGACGTGCCGAAAATGCCAAAAATAACAGAATCATACCAAGTATGCTTCCTGGTACGGGCAGCTGAAGCCACTGCTGAAGCAGAGAGCCCGCACCAAAAAATAGAAATAGAACAGCAACATGCAGAATAACGCGAAATAAAGCCATTTAGTGGGACACCTCTTTACGATATGGTAAAATTCTGTTGAAGTCTTGATAAAATGTGTAGAAAGCAGGGATTGCATGCTTGTTGTAAACAATGTATCAGAATTGGTAGGAAACACGCCACTCGTTAAATTAAACAGACTGCCCGATCCAGGGGGCGCTGCAGTGTACTTAAAGCTGGAATATCAGAATCCAAGCGGCAGCGTAAAAGACCGGGCGGCTTTAAATATGATTAAAACGGCAGAAGAACAGGGTCTCATCCATAAGGATACCGTAATCATTGAACCTACATCCGGCAATACCGGAATCGGACTTGCTATGACCGCCTCAGCCCGAGGCTATCAATCTATTTTAGTAATGCCGGATACCATGTCACTCGAACGTATTAACCTGCTCAAGGCTTATGGAGCAAAGGTGGAGCTCACACCAGGAGACAAAAAAATGCCGGGCGCTATTGAACGCGCCCATGAGCTTGTAAGCGAAATTCCTAATGCCTATATGCCTATGCAGTTTGAAAACGAAGCCAACCCGGACGCCCACCGCCGGACGACCGCATTGGAAATCCGGGCGGCTGTGGAAGAAATAGGCAGGCCGCTGGCTTCGTTTGTTGCCGCTTCCGGTACCGGCGGAACCATTACTGGCACCGGCGAAAAATTAAAGGAATTCTATCCGGAACTTGATGTGCTGGTTGTGGAGCCCTTTGGATCACCCGTTCTTTCAGGTGGAAAACCAGGTCCACACAAGCTGGTCGGTACTAGTCCAGGGTTTATTCCCCCGATACTCAATCAGGAGGTTTACAGCCGGATCGATACAGTTACCGATGAAGATGCTTATCATATCACAAGAAGACTGGCCAAAGAAGAAGGGATTCTTGTTGGTCCTTCATCAGGCGCAGCCTGCTATACCGCTTTGGAAAAAGCAAAGACGCTTTCTTCTGATGAAATGGTTATTGCCATTGCATGTGATACCGGAGAACGATATTTAAGCACTGATTTGTTTGAATTTGAATAAATGATATGTAAAAAGACTCCATATATTAAGATTATATGGAGTTTTTTTTAGAAAATTGGAAATGCTTCGGAATTATTGTACAATAAAAGAGTAAAGGGTGCTATTTTTTGTAAAATGTACTACCAATTCTCTATTGCCTACACTCTAATTATACCAGCAGACCCATAACCCATCGATCTATTACGTAAAGCAGCTCCCTGTACACAGCGCTTTATAAATCATGGATAAGGAGTGGTTTTTTGAGAACTTCAACCGACCGTATGATCACACGAGTAAAGTCCATCTATATTTATATTAAGCAGAAAGGGACAGTGACAACGACAGAATTGGTTGATGAGTTCGGAATCACACAGCGGACGATTCAGAGAGATTTAAATGTTTTGGAGTACAATGATCTTGTTCACAGTCCTTCCAGAGGAAAGTGGGCAACTACCCGAAAGCGCGTTAAAGCATCCTGACACACCGAAAGCTGATTTATCCTAAACTGATTGTAAAGCACACAACCCTCCTGCGCGCAGCCGGAGGGTTGCTGTCTGTTATGAATTCTGCAGTTCCTCGATTTCTTCATCCCGTAAATCTCTGTATTCCCCGGTTTCAAGTTTAGGATCGAGCACAATGCCGCCGATTTGAATTCTTTTTAAAAACAGCACTTCCTTACCTACAGCATGGCACATTCTCTTCACTTGATGAAACTTCCCTTCCGAAATGGTAATATGCACCAGCATTTTTTCGCTGTCTATCTGCTCCAGACGGGCAGGCTTCGTCTCATATCCATCGTCGAGAACAATACCTTCTGCAAATCGTTTTTTATCTTCCTCTGTAACTGTTTGATCCAGCACCGCTTCATATACTTTCGACACATGCTTTTTAGGGGACGTAATGCCATGGGCAAACTTTCCATCATTCGTCAAAATCAGAAGGCCTTCCGTATCTTTATCCAGCCGCCCTACTGGAAAAGGCTGCCGCACTATATCTTCCAGTTCCAATATATTAACGACTGTCTCATGCATATCATCTTCTGTAGCCGAGATCACACCCGGCGGCTTATTCATCATTAAATAGATAAATTCCCGGTATTCTACGGTCTCCCCTTTTACTGTAATGACTTCTTTGTCCGGGTTCACCTGCGCAGAAAAGCTTTTTATCTTTATGCCGTCTGCCTCAACAGCCCCCTGTTTTACTAACTTCTTTACTTCTTTTCTCGTACCATAGCCTGTGTGGGCCAGGAGTTTATCAATCCTCATACTCCTCCTCCTTCTGCTTCCAGATTTTCTTTACAAAACCTCCGTGCTCTCCGCGGATGTGCGCATGGATCACTCCCGCCGGAATCTGCTTCATAACGGCAGTTCTTATCGGTTCCGGGATGTTTTTTCTCTTTAAGCTTTTTCTCCAGCTGCAAAATAAGTTCCACTGTTTCCTCTACCGCTGTCTGATTGGCTTCCAGCACGTCTGCTTCTTCTCCGTGTACTACGTGAAAAGCGTCCTGAAGCCATTTTTCAATGTATTTCTTTTCTTTTAAGAAGGCCGGTGGAATGACAAACGTTCCTCCGCTTTTTTCCAGATCAGATTGAAGCGCATGCCCTGCAAATTTTGAAGAGACAATGTTGTAATCAGGATACTGATCCGCTATTTCTTCGGTCTGGATCGATGTGGACGTAATATAAATTGCCGCCTGCTTCGGAAATTCGTGAATATGAGCTTCCAGAAAAGATAAAGTCGCTTCCTCCGGCAGGGCTATTATGGCATTCATATATTCTGAAAATGATTCTGTTGGCACATAGTAAGCATTTGTATCTTCTTCCACATGCTGTTTCGTCCTGTTGTATACCGGAAGTGGTTTATCCGGGTGAACATTTACTATCATTTTTGCGAGTTTTCCAAATCCTATAATTAACATAACGGATTCTCCTTTATTTAAACAAATGGTAAAAGGAAAAACGCTACCTGAATGAACCTAGATAGCGTTTGTTTCCTCTACGGACTTTTTCCGGTCCAGTGATGTGTATTTTGATATATTAGCTAAGATGCCCAGTAGAACCATCGTTACGAGCAGCGAGGATCCGCCATAACTCATTAACGGAAAAGTAAGACCGGTAATCGGCATTAACCCTGTGGCAGCTCCGGCATTAATAATAGCCTGGCTGAGAAGCTGAAAAACAATGCCAAATGCCAGCAGCGTGCCGAACTGGTTCCGATTGCGGATACCAATCAACGAACCTCTCCACGCTATCGTCCCAAGACACAAAAGAATAAAACCAATACCGAAAATGCCCAGTTCCTCTGCTACGACTGCAAGGATAAAGTCTGTATGAGGCTCCGGCAGAAAATGCATTTTCTGCACGCTCTGCCCCAGTCCCGTTCCAAACAGGCCTCCGTGCGCAAAAGCGATATACGATTGAATAAGCTGATAGCCGCTTCCGCTGGCTGCTTCTGCTACTTCAAAAGGATCACGGAACGCTGTCAAACGCTGAACCCGGTAAGGTTCAATTGCAGCAAGAATACCAATAACCACCACCGCGACTGCCCCAAGTCCCGCAATGTGCTTTAATTTCGCTCCCGACAGATAAACGATAACCCCCGTCGTCATTATCATCGAAGCGGCCGTTCCTATATCAGGCTGAAGGGCAATAAGAGCAAAAACGATGACAATCATCACAAGCGGCGGCATCACGCCGGTAACTAAACGATTAATATATGTTTGTTTTTTTGAATATACATAAGCAAGGTAAATAATCACAGCTATTTTAACAAATTCAGCAGGCTGAATGGTAAACGGCCCTACATTAAACCAGCTTGTCGCCCCGTTGACTTCATTGCCTATAAGCAGTACGAGAACAAGTGACAGAATGGATGCCAGCATCATAAAAGGAATAAATAGCTGAAACCGTCTGTAGGGAAAGTGCATAAAGAAAATAAAGAACACGGTGCCCAGAATAAAAAAGATAAGCTGTCTTTGAAAAAAGTGCGCAGGGTTGTCATATAAATCAATAGCAAGTGGAAAGCTGGCGCTGTAGATCATAATCATCCCGAAAATAGCCAGTGCAAACGTTGCACCAATCATCCACCAATCGTAATTTTTATATTTTTGCACGTTGATTATTCACCTCGAAGGCCCTTCTTTTTTTAGAGTATAGCATGGAAATCACGTACGTTTACGCTCTGCTATTTTTTTTTTAAAATGGAAAATCTGTCGCCAAGTATATGGCCGGCTAAACCAATTTTTACCGTAAGGACAAAGTAAAGAAGAATGCCTGTGATCATAGCAAATACTTCCACTAAGAGGGCGTTTGTCCAGGAAACAAGTGGAAACAGCTGCTCTGCGCCTTCCTTTACGATGATTACCCCAAGGCTCATGACAAGCGTTACGGCAACAATTAAAATGGTCCGTTTGATTAACGGAAGAAAGTTAAAGTCAGCATATTTAGCGATAATCACTAAGTTAAATATAATCGCTGCGGTAAAGCCGACAAATGTACTGATAATAGCTCCCATCGAACCAAGAGCGAGTAACAGCGGATAAGTTAAAATCAGCTTTATTACAATTCCCACTATAAGGGAAAGCACCGCAAAGCGCTGCTGGTTAATGCCCTGGAGCATTGCCGCGCTCACAGAGAAAAGCGAAAATAGAATAGCCACTGGTGCATAGTAACGAAGAATATAGCCGCCAACCTCAATATCATCTAAACCAAACAAAAGCGCAAATGTAGGATAAGACAATATCATCAGGCCGGCTGAAGCTGGTACTGCCAAAAAGATAATAACTTGAAAAGCCTGGGTGATCTGGTTTTGCAGCACCTCATCATTCTGGCTTGTAAAAGATTTGGTGATAGCTGGAATTAACGTAATACTCATTGCTGTTGCAATAGCTACTGGAATAAGAATTAAACGATGCGCCGAACCAGAGAATACGCCGTACATCGTTTCTGCCTGTCCGAGCGTGTAGCCGGAAGCAGTAAGGGCGTTGTTAAACGTAAACAAGTCCACCAGCTGAAAAAGCGGAATCGCCAGTCCTACAAAAGAAAAAGGCAGAGCGTACATAATAAGCTCTTTATACATCTTTGTTAATGGGAGATTGTGATCTACCGTACTTTCCTCTACCTGCTGCCGGATAAAATATTTTCTTTTTTTCCAATAAAACAGCAGAACTGCTAAACCTCCGAGGCCTCCCACAAAGGCGCCGAATGTGGCAAACCCTACTGCGGTACCAAGGTCTCCATCCATTATGTAAAGAACAGAATAAGCCATGCTTAGGATAAATACAATACGAACAAGCTGTTCCAGTACCTGAGAGACAGCTGTCGGTCCCATTGACTGATTTCCTTGAAAAAATCCACGGACTACTGCCATCACGGGAATAATAAGCAAGGCTACGCTGACCATGCGGATAACGAAAGTAACATCTGTCAGGGAATTTCCGTCTAAATCACTTGGATCACTGATAATCCATCCGGATATAACAGGAGCCATCGAAAATAATGCTAAAAATGCCAGGAAGCCGGTCATACTCATAAATAAAATACCGGTTTTTAACAGACGCTGCCCTGTTTTATAATCTCCCATTGCGTTATATTTGGAAACAAATTTTGAAACAGCCATCGGCACACCGAGCGTTGCCAGGCTGAGAAGAATCACATAGGGCTGATAGCCATACTGATAAAGAGCCAGTCCCTGCTGTCCTACCATTGCGACAAACGGGAATACATACACCATGCCAAGAATCCTTGAGGCGAAAGTTGCCATCGTTAGAATCATCGTACCACGTAATAATTTCGAGTCGGTCATACATTCATCTCCAATTAGTTACTAAATCTCATCCTTGAG
>NZ_JALBWT010000021.1:0-81948 GCF_023845525.1 Sinobaca sp. H24 | reverse complement strand
CATGAACTTAGTCGATACGATGATGTCAGGACGTGCCGGCGCTTCGGAACTGGCCGGTGTGGCTATAGGATCAAGTATCTGGCTGCCTGTATCAACAGGAATTATGGGAATTATGATGGCACTGCCGCCGATTTTGTCACAGCATATCGGTGCGAAAGAAGAAAGCGTCGTTTCAATGAAGGTCATACAGGGGGCTTATCTGGCTGTTGCGTTATCCCTGGTTATTCTTGCAGCAGGAGCCTTTACGCTCAATCCAATTATTGGGTTAATGGAGCTGGAGCCACAGGTGGCCCACGTTGCCAAACATTATTTGATCGGCCTTTCATTCGGTATTCTTCTTCCTTTATTTATACAACAGGCATTAAGAGGATTTATTGACTCGCTCGGTCATACGAGAGTGACGATGGTGATTACGCTGCTGGCGCTTCCCGTAAACGTTGTATTGAACTACGTATTGATATTCGGCCATTTCGGTTTTCCGGAGCTTGGCGGCATTGGGCCGGCTATGCGTCTGCTGTAACATACTGGTTCATTTTATTTGTTACGATTTATTTCGTTGCGAAGGTGACGCCCTTCCAGGAGTATCGGATTTTCCGCACGAGTTATCGTGTCCTTCCCGGTATTTGGAAAGAAATTTTATTTATCGGTCTGCCTATCGGCTGTACGATTTTCTTTGAAACGAGCATTTTTGCAGCAGTCACGCTTTTAATGAGTGAATTCAGTACGGCTGTTATAGCCGCCCATCAGGCAGCTTTAAATTTTGCTTCTCTTCTTTATATGCTGCCGCTAAGCATAGCGTTTGCTTTAACAATCGTAGTAGGACATGAAGTGGGAGCGGGGCGTTACAGCCATGCCAGAGCGTATGCCAAATTAGGAATGCTTACGGCGCTCACGATGGGAGTAGCAGCATCTATTATTATTTATGCAACAAGAGGTCCTGTCATCTTCCTTTATACGACGGATGGTACAGTAGCAGAGTGGATGAACGTGTTTTTAATTTATGCTATTTTCTTTCAGCTGTCTGATGCAATTGCGACTCCGATTCAAGGGATTCTCCGTGGACATAAAGATGTTAATGTTCCATTTTTGTATGCCTTCATCGCTTTCTGGATCATCGGCCTGCCTTTAGGAATAGTTCTGGCCAGGTTCAGCGCGCTTGGACCGTTCGGCTACTGGGTGGGGCTGATAGCGGCTCTTGCTGTTATTGCTTCCACGCTTGCCGTAAGGTTGAGGAATATTCAGAACAGAAAAGAAAAATCCATCCGGAACGTGTATAAGGTAGGTATAACGGGTATTATATCCATATAGAAATGGGGTGATTACTTGAATAAGCTGGAACCAAACACTCTACGAATTGCCAATGCTATCGCTTTTGTGCTTGTTATTATTACAAACGGACTTGCTAATGCTCTTCCTTTAAACAATAACAGCACAGGAGAAATATCCGACAGGCTGAATGTATTATTTACACCGGCCGGGTATGTGTTCTCTATTGGGGAATCATTTACCTTGCGCTTTTAGGATGGATCATTGCATCTTTTCTCGTAAAAAGAAAACAGCAGTACATTTTTACGGCCATCGGCCCATGGTTTTTGATCAGTAGTTTTTTAATATTTTCTGGCTTTTTATGTTTCATTACGAACAATTTCTGCTCACGTTTGTTGCAATGACGGGGCTGTTAGGAAGTCTTTTAGTCATTTACCGACGTCTCAGCGCACAGAAAGCATCTTTTCTGCAGAAACTGCCTTTTTCCCTTTATACAGGCTGGGTAACGGTTGCTTTCATTGTTAACGTAGGTATTGTCTTTGTGACGTTGGTATTGATGGATTTATTTTTCCACGGCTCCTTCTGGACAGGATTGGTTGTTATCCTTGGTGCAGCAGTACCTATTTATGTTATGAAAAGGCAGAAGGATATTATTTACCTTCTTGTTTTTGTATGGGCATATTTTGGAATTTTTGCAGAGAGAAACGAAGCACATCCATTTCTGGCCGCAGTAGCATTTATTGCTGCTCTCGGAATTCTGGCATTTGGTGTGTGGGACATTTGGAAAAGTAATAGAAAGGCAGTGGAGATAATATGGCAGTAACAAGAGAAGAGCTTCATCAGATGGTGGATCATTTAACAGATGAAGATGCGGACGCAGTATATACGTATATTAAAGAGCTCCAGGAGCTGAAAGAAGACGAATTATCAGAAGGCCAGGTGAACGGTCTTTACGATCAGGATGCCTACTTTGAAGAAGGAGAAATTAATCCTACGGACGATCCAGAAGGACCAGAGAAGCCGCCAAAAGGAAGAAACCTATAATTCGGCGTTGAACAAACGGTAGATCCCCTTTATACTTTATTTTGGCAGAGTGCTAATATACTAAAGGGGATTCTATATGTTAATTGTTATTTCTTCTGTACTCATTATGATTGTTTTAAGCCTGCTACGTGTGAACGTGGTGCTGGCTATACTTATTGCCGGCATTGCAGGAGGTATGCTTGCAGGGATGGATATAACATCTTCCCTTGAATTGCTGGTAGAAGGAATGGGAGGTCAGGCAAACACGGCTCTCAGCTATATTATGCTGGGCGTATTCGCCATTATGATCGGCTACTCCGGAATAACCAATGTACTGGTGCAGTATTTAATCAGAACATTAAAAGGAATGCGGGGCGTGCTGCTGCTTACCATTGCAGCTGTAGCCTGTCTGTCCCAGAACGTAGTGCCGGTGCATATTGCATTTATTCCTATTTTGATTCCGCCGCTGTTATCTTTGTTTGACCGCATGAGAATAGATCGTCGTGCGGTAGCCGCAGCGCTGACCTTTGGGCTCAAAGCACCATACGTGATGCTGCCTCTTGGTTATGGATATATTTTTCATAATACGATAGCGACTGAAATGACGTCAGGCGGTATGGAAATAGCGAATACGGAAATCTGGAAAGCAATGTTGCTTCCAGGGATTGGCATGATTGTCGGTTTACTGATTGCTTTATTTATAACGTACAGAAAACCGAGGGATACCGTACCTGAAAATGAATCTGTGGACGAGCCTGCATTTGAGAAAGCTGTTTTTACGAAACAGCATCTGCTGACTATTATCGCGATAGTAGCGGCTCTCGGTGCACAGATATATTTTGATTCCTTAATTCTCGGTGCACTGACAGGCATTGTATTAATGTTTTTATTCGTAGTCGTTCCTTTTAAGAATGGCGACAGCGTCGTGAATGAGGGAATTAAGCTGATGGGCATGATTGCTTTTGTGATGCTGATCGCTTCTGGTTTCGCGAACGTTCTCCAGGAAACAGGAGCCGTTGAGCAGATGGTCGATCAGACTATCCAGTATTCCACGGGTGCGACGGTACTGACAGCAGCAATAATGCTGCTTACAGGACTGATTATTACTATGGGAATTGGTACGTCTTTTGGTACTATTCCTATTTTAGCTGCGCTGTTTGTACCTTTTTGTTTAAGTGTAGGGTTTTCTCCTCTAGCGACAGCTGCTATCGTCGCACAGCCGGAGCAATGGGAGATGCCGGTTCACCCGCTTCTGATTCAACGCTTGGCCCGACCTCTGGTTTGAATGCGGACGGCCGTCATAATCACATTTGGGATACGTGTGTACCAACATTCCTTCATTACAATATTCCATTGTTTATATTTGGACTGATCGCAGCAATGGTTTTTAGATAAGGAAACTTTTGGAAAGAAAAGAGTGTGCAGATGAATACAGAGAAAATTTATGATGTTATCGGTATAGGCATCGGTCCTTTAATTTGGGACTGGCTGCGCTGCTGGATCAGGTAGAAGAGGTAGAGGAGCTGTTTTTCGAGCGAAGAGCCAGTTTGAATGGCATCCCGGGATGCTGCTTGAAGGGACCGTGCTTAATTCCTCTTTCTTGCCGATCTGGTAACATTTGCTGATCCTACGAGCCCTTACAGTATGCTTAATTATTTTCATAAGCATAACCGAATGTTAGTTTTATTTTAATGAAAAAATGCAGGTACCGCGCGCCGTGAGTACGACGCTTATGGAAAATGGGTATCAGAACAGATCTCTTCCTGTCAGTTCGGATATGAAGTGAGTAATGTGGAAGAAGTAAAAGAAAAAACTGTTATAAAGTTAACGTGAAGCAGGTCGGAGAAAATAAAATAGATAGTTATTATGCAAAACACGTGGTGCTGGGCGTTGGAAATACTCCGATCGTCCCCGGGATTGGAAGGCACAATCAGGAGGATATTTACCATACGGAAAATTACAGCTTTAATAAGCAAACGCTTCGTGATGCAAAAGCTGTAACGATTATCGGCTCCGGCCAGAGCGCAGCAGAAGTATTTTATGATCTGCTTCAGGATCAGAAATATTTCGACTACCGACTGTCCTGGTTTACAAGATCGCCTCAGTTTTTCCAGGCGGAGAATGCTAAAGTAGCCCGGGAAATTTTCTCCTGACTATGTTGATTATTTCCGTTCGCTTGACTTTGACACAAGAATGAAAGGCCTTCCTAACCTTGACCAGGCGAGAAAGGGAATTGAGCAGGATATTCTTTATAAAATTTATGATCTTCTTTATCATCGTTCGATCGAACGGGAAGATCCGAAAGTGACGCTGCAGGCCATGACGGAAATGAAGGGTATCACAGAAGCCGAAGAGTATTCGTATGTAGTGGAATGCTTTCAATGGCAAAAAGAAAAAACCTTCTATCATCCAACGGATAAATTGGTGCTTGGTACGGGATATAAGCCAAGCGTGCCAAAATGGATCGATAAAATGAAAGAAGAAATTTCCTGGGAAGATGAGACACACTTCGAAGTGGATGATCATTACCGCCTTAAGTTCAAAGACGATAGGGAGCATTCTATATTTACGCTCGTTAATATAGATCACTCTCATGGGACGGCAGCTACCAATTTAACGCTGTCTGTTCTTCGAAACCAATCTATTATTAATGCGATATGCGGATATGATCGTTTTCCTATTCAGAAAGACACGGTATTTCAACAGTTTTTTCCGGAATAATTATGTGAAAATGTGTAAAAAAAGCCCGGTCCGTTTTAAGTAACCCTTTTCAGGAAATGGACGAATAAGTCGAATTTTCAAAGGGGGTATTACGATGAGTAAAAAAATGCTTTATGCAACGCTTTCCGGCGCCCTTACCGTAAGCATGCTTGCAGCCTGTGGTGGAACGGAAGACACAGAAGAAGATCCCGCTATGGAAGAGGATCCTGCCATGGAAGAAGAACCAGCTGAAGACGAAGAAATGTAATATAAAAAACTCTCCTGAAAAAGGGGAGTTTTTTATTTGGAGTGCAGTTATCTTTGAAGCAGGAAGCCGGCATGATAAAATGATGCTACTATACTAACCGTCCGGGAAGCCCAGCTTATAGGAAAAGAGGAGAGATTATGCTTTGGCTGACTCTTGCTTTTTTAATCCTGCTGCCTGTTATAATCGCATCTATCACAATAGTAGTTAGTTTAATCATGAAGTGGCTGCTGGAAAAAGAGGTAAATAACCGGCAGGCGTATTCGGTTTTTCATTTTGTGAACATTGCCTTCACGATAATGATGTGGGGGACGACAAGTATTGTTTTTTATGGACTTGTTCTGGAAAAGATTACTGAGACGGGCTGGCTGACCATGACGCTGTATGCTTATGTTTATCCTCTTCCTGTCATTCTGCTTCTCTATATAGCAGCTTCCAGGCTGTTTCGCTCCTGGATCTACCCGGTAAGCAGCCGGACGGACAACATTATTTATTTAAAAAGAAGAAGCGGTTTGTTTCGATAAGAAAGTGGGAGCGGTATGGCAAAAACAAAATTTTATGTAGTATGGAAAGGCAGAAAACCGGGTATTTATAACACCTGGCCGGAATGCCAAAAGCAGGTAAAGGGGTATCCGGGTGCCCGTTTAAGTCATTTCCTACAAAAGCAGAAGCTGAGCAGGCTTTTGCGGGGGAAACGAAAGAAGCACCGGAACCAGGAAACAGTAATTATATTGAAGAAAGCGTATCGGTAGACGTTGTCAAGAGGAAATCCCGGGCCGGTTGAATATAAAGGGGTATATACAAAAACGGGCGAAATTTTGTTTGAGCATCCGATATTTCCTAAGGGAACGAACAATATGGGGGAGTTTTTGGCTATCGTTCACGCCCTGCAGTATTTAAAAGAAAAAAACAGTTCCATTCCCATATACTCTGATTCCATGACCGCCCTTAAATGGGTGAAAGACAAAAAAATAAAATCAACTCTCGGGCGTGACAAAGAGTCGGAACCGATATGGAAAGCTGTCGATAACGCAGAGACGTGGCTCAAAGAGAACAGCTGGAATAACTCTCTAATGAAATGGGAGACTAAGCAATGGGGCGAAATCAAAGCGGACTATGGAAGAAAATAATTCCCGCGGAAAGGCCGGTCTTATAAGAATGAAACTAGGTGTACTCGATCAGTCTCCTGTAATAGAAGGGAAGTCCCACGCTGAGGCTCTGCATGATACTGTAGAACTGGCAGAAGAAGCCGATCGACTCGGTCTCTCCAGATTTTGGGTATCAGAACATCATGCAGCGGCTAATTTTAGCAGGAGCAAGCCGCGGAAGTGCTTATTCCCGCACATAGCCAGCCGAACGAAACACATAAAAGTAGGATCCGGCGGTATTTGCTCTCTCATTATAGTGCATTTAAGACAGCCGAGAATTTCAATGTGATGGAAACCTTTATCCGGGCCGGATTGATCTTGGTATCGGCCGCGCTCCAGGCGGTATGCCTATCGCTACGATGGCGCTGCATGATAGAAAAAAGCGGGATATCCATCGTTATCCGGAACAGGTGAAAGACTTAATCGGTTATCTTCATGATTCACTGCCTGAAGATCATTTTTTTAAAGATCTTCACGTAATACCACACGACAGAACAACCACCGGAGATATGGATGCTTGGGTCAAGCACTGGCAGCGCAGCGCTAGCTGCAGAATACGGTATGCCTTACTGCTATGCTCATTTTATTAATGCAGAGATGGTGAAGAAGCGACAAGGCTGTATCGGGAGCAGTTTCAGCCGTCTGCCTTTTTAAAACAGCCGAAAGTGATTACGGCTGTTTTTGCAGCGGCAGCTTCTACTACTGAAGAAGCCGAAAGAATCGGCCGCGTCATGGATCATGTACTTTTATCTGGAGAGCAGGGAAAGCCTTTGAACGGTATTCCTTCTTTCGAATCCGTAGCCTCTTTAGCATACGAATCGTATGAAAAGAAACGTATCGATTATAATCGGGAGCGGATGGCGGTGGGAACTCCGGATAAAGTCGCTGATACCCTTAAGGATATTGGCAGCAGGTATGGTGCAGAAGAAGTGATGATTGTTTCTCTGGCTCCTTCCTCTGCAGAGAAGAAGAATTCCCTGCGGCTGATAGCGGACGCTTTTTCATAAATTTTTCATTTTATGTTTAAATCTATCCAATAAGCGGGTAAACCAAATAGTGTAGATGAAATCTGATTGAAGGAGTGAATCGAATTGGCTAAAAAAATTGCCGTAGTAATGACAGATATGTTTGAGGACGTTGAATACAGATCCAAAGCAGGCTTTCGAAAAAGAAGGCCACGAATTAACCGTAATCGAATCAGAAAAAGGAAAAACGATTGAAGGCAAGCAGGGAGAAGCAAAGATTACAGTCGACGCTTCTATTGATGATGTAAAGCCTTCTGACTTTGATGCGCTATTTATACCAGGCGGGTTTTCTCCGGATCTTCTCCGCGGAGACGACAAATTTGTTTCGTTCGCTAAGTCCTTTATGGATGAAGACAAGCCTGTATTTGCTATATGCCACGGACCGCAGCTTCTAATTACTGCAAAAGCATTGGAAGGAAGAAATGCAACCGGCTTTACTTCCATTCTTGTGGATATGGAATATGCAAAAGCGAAAGTGCACGACGAAGAAGTTATTGTATGCAATAACCTGGTAACAAGCAGAACACCGGATGATCTACCTGCATTTAACAGAGAATCATTAAAACAGCTGCAATAAGCAGCAAAGGCAGATCCATTCGGGTCTGCTTTTTTTTGAGCAGATAAGAAGAAGGCAGAAAGCCGCAGTGATATAATAGAACGTGAGGAGTTGATTTGGAATGAGTGAAAATACAGAACTGGCTACGTTTGCCGGCGGCTGCTTTTGGTGTATGGTAGGGCCTTTTGAACAGGAAGAAGGCGTGCATTCGATACTTGCCGGATATACCGGGGGTCATACAGAAAACCCGACCTATCAGGAAGTATGCACAGATACAACCGGACATTTAGAAGCAGTACAGATAGAGTTTGATCCGAATAAAGTAACGTATGACAAGCTGCTGGAGATTTTCTGGCGCCAAATTGACCCGACTGATGCAGGCGGCCAGTTTAATGACCGCGGGGAATCTTATGAAACAGCTATTTTTTATCACGGCGAAAGCCAAAAACAGCTGGCAGAAGCCTCTAAAGAAAAACTGCAGAAAGACGGACCGTTTCAAGGAAAGATAGTTACACCGATACGTCCTGCAAAAACGTTTTACAAAGCAGAAGAAGGTCACCAGGATTATCATAAAAAAAACAGCTACCATTACAATATGTATAAGCGTGGTTCCGGGAGAGCCGGGTTTATAGAAACTCACTGGGGGAATGAATAATGGCAAATAAAGAAGAACTAAAAAAGAAACTCACACCTATTCAATTTGAAGTCACTCAAAACAACGGAACAGAACGTCCGTTTGAAAATGAATATTGGAATCTGATGGAAGATGGGCTGTACGTTGATGTTATTTCAGGGAAGCCTTTGTTTTCATCCAAGGAAAAATTCGAATCAAGCTGTGGATGGCCAAGTTTTACAGCTCCTTTGGAAGAAGAGGAAGTAGCAGAGCATTTTGATACAACATTCGGCATGCGCCGTACAGAAGTACGCGCCAAAAATTCTGATTCCCACCTGGGACACGTATTCAATGACGGTCCTAAGCCGACCGGCCTTCGGTATTGTATTAATTCCGCTTCTCTCCGCTTTATTCCTAAAGACAAGCTGGAAGACGAAGGCTATGATGAATACGCAAAGCTGTTTAAATAAAAGGTTTAATCAAAAAGGAAAAGGGAATACTATAAAGTGTACTAACTATATGCCTATGGAGCAGATGAAAGATCTGCGGGCACCTATTATCATTTTAAATGCTACTCAAGGAGGACGTTACCGATGGATCAAAAAACACAAGAACTAGTAGAAGGACTAAACACAGATCTCGCAAATGAATATGCAGCGATGATTATGTACAGCAATAATGCTGCGGTTGTATCCGGATTATACCGTCAGGTACTGAAACCATTTTTTGAAGGGGAAGTAGCTGATGAGCAGGGCCACGCTATCTACCTTGCAGAAAAAATCAGCATACTCGGAGGTACTCCAACAACCGTTCCTGCTAAAGTACAGCAGACAAGCGATGTAAAAGAGATGCTTGAGAACGCGAAGCAGTCTGAAAAGGACACCATTGAGCGATATAAAGTAAGAGCAAAGCAGGCAGAGGAACTTGGATTAATTGAACTGCAGCTTAAGCTCGAAGACTTAATTTCTGATGAAACGGGTCATATGGAAGAAATCGAAAGACTGCTAACCGATCCGCGTATGCATTAAAGAAAAAAACCAGAGCCGCTTAGGCTCTGGACTTTTTTTATACAGCAGAAGTAGAATGCCCGGCACTTTGAGATGTTTTGTCATCAACGCGGTCTTCAATGGCTTTCATTGCTTCAGGATCATTTAACAATGCTTCACGGTTCTTATTTATTAGTTCCTCTAAAGTTGATCTGTTTGGTTTTCTCATACTTTCTCTCCTTTTCTATTCTCTCCTTCTATTATAATAGCGTTTCACTAAACGAACGGCTTAAATGTTACTATTTTTTGAAAACTTTGTATTATCTAAAAATATAGTTTATTTTCTTTACAATTTAAATTTTTCCTGATAAGATAAGAACCAATTCAATTTATAGAGAAAGTGAGCAAACGCTCACTAAGTATTTTCAGAATATTATATTAAAGGAGTGCGGGAGATGACGGGAGAGAGAAAGAAGCAGAATTCCAATTTTCAGTAGAAGAAGAAGGATTTGAAATGCTTGAAACCGATTTCTTTATGACAGAAGTATACAATGGCTGATCAATAGGCAGGAAGCTGATATATTCAGCTTCCTTTTTTATTTTTAAAATAAAAAATAAGTAAGCCGCTTTAACATACATAAAGCAATTTTTCTTTACAAAGAGGAGTAAAGAACAGGAAAAAGTGGTATGTTAATGTTATATCAAATAAATTGACTGAAAGGTGGATGTATCAATGGGACAAAAGAGTAAAAGCAAAACAGGACTTGGAATAGGTATTGGAGTAGGAATTACAGCACTCCTGGCAGTAGTGCTCGGTAATAAGACATATAGAGAAAAAGTAACGAGTGGAACAAAAACGACGGCGTCTAAAGTTAACGGAGCCACTCAATATATTTCACAAAATCGAGAAGAAATTATTGATACACTAAAGAAAGCCTCAAATCAAATTTCAGAGCTTCTGCAGGCGGCAAATGAGGATGTTCAGAAGATCTCCGAAACGGCCGGCAACCTGAAAGAAACAACAATGAACATTAAAGATACAACGAAGAAAACAGCGCAGGAAATGAAAGAAATTAAAGAAGAGACGGTTAGCAAGCTGTCTGAAGAAGTACCATCTGTACCAGCTGCTTCTGAAACAAAAGAAGAATCTTCAGCTGATGAAAGCAACGTTCATCCTCTTCCCAGAGGAAAAGAGTCTATCTAAATAAAAAATGATACATTTTTATGTTTACTACAACCCAATTTAGGAAAAACAATTTCTAAGAGACTTTTCCAAGGGGATTCAACGTGAGTGAAGTAGAAAATATAAAAAAACTATCTAATATGAAAGACGAAACTGGTATATTATCTATTTATCTAAACACAGATTTTACAGAAGGAAGCCAGCAGGGCGGCGAATGGAAAATCCGCTTAAAGAACGGTTTAAAAAACTAAAAGAATACGCTGAAGCAAGCGAATCAAAAGATGAACTGAAAACATACAAAAGCGTAGCCGATCAGGCGGATCAGCATATACATGATCTTCAGGCTGATATGCAGAAAGGTCTTATCCTCATTATTGACTCGGAAGGCAGCGTGCTTTTGGAGAAAATACTCCAGGTACCGATCGAAACAGACTTTCAGTGGAGAAACAGCCGGTTGTAGACCAATTGGACTTTCTGCAGAAAGACTATCCTGCTGCGGCCATCATGCTTGTGCAGCAGAGAGATGTTATTCTGATTGATACTGCTTTAGGAGAGATAAGAGATCAGCGTAAATTCAGCTGGGAGCTTGAATCTGAAGACTGGAAACAGTATAAAGGAACGGCAGCTCGTGCGAAAACGGCCTCCGGCTCCACACAGGTAGATGAATTGCAGCAGCGTTTTGAGGAAAACCAGCAGAGATGGTACAAAAAGCTGGCTCCTACTTTGGATAAAGAAGTCAAAAAGCGCGGTCTGGAAGGTGTATACCTTGTAGGCAGCAAAGAATACGTAAAGGATCTTGAGCAGCATTTAGGTGCAAAGATTTTGGATACGATTCCGAAAAACTTAATATCCAAGCCTGCACATGAAATTGTAAACGAAGTCTATGGCGAAATCGTTCGTTAAAAAAACTCTGCTGATACTCTTATCAGCAGAGTTTTTTGTGCGGTCAGACGAATACTCTCCTGCATAACTAAAGCTTGGAGAGTGGACGAAGCAGCGCTACTAGATTAAAATGCAGAAGAGACGATTGATAGAAAGGATGCATACAAATGGATTTTTCAATGACCGAACATGGATTCACGACGGAAACAAAGTATGGAACGCTTCATATCTCAAGTGATGAAGAATATGGCTTTCGTCCTTATCAGCTGATGACCGCATCATTAGCTGTTTGCAGTGGCGGCGTCCTGAAAAAATAATGCAGAAACAGCGTATGGATGTACAGGATATAAAAATCCACACAAACGTGGAACGCAGTGGAACAGAAGCAGATGAAATCACGAAAGTATCCATTCATTTTATTGTAGACTCTCTTCATCAGAATGATAAAAAGATGCAGAAAAACATGGAATTAACAAGGAAATACTGTTCCATGGTGCAGTCTGTTAAGGACAGCATTCAAGTAGAAGAAACATACGAATGGAAATAAAATAGGCTCAAGACCAAAAAGAGGAGAAACAAATGGCAGCAAGCACCCGCATGGATTTTACAGAAGGCAGCATTATGAAAAAAATGATTCTTTTTTCATGGCCTATATTTTTGGGAAATGTGCTGCAGAGCTCTTATCAAATTGTAGATAGTCTCTGGGTAGGTAACCTTCTTGGAGCACAGGCTCTCGGAGCGGTTACGCTCTCAAGTACCGTTATTTTCACTATTCTATCTTTTATAATAGGTATTAACAGCGCTACGCTGACTATCTTGTCACAGAGGATAGGAGCAGGCGACAATGAAGGCTTAAAACGTTCACTAAATGCATTTGTAACGGTTTTGGGTATACTAGCTGTAGGGTTGGGGGTAGTAGGCTTTTTTATGTCTCCATATATTCTGCAGCTTATGGGAACACCGGAATCAATTATGCCTATAGCTTCCACGTATCTGCGAATTAACTTTATCGGTATTTTATTTTTGTTTGGATATAATTTTATCGGTACCGTCCTGCGGGCTGTAGGAGACAGTAAAACGCCTCTTCGCTTTATTATGCTGGCTGTAGCACTGAATATCGTTCTTGATCCATTGTTTATTCATGTATTTGACCTTGGGATCAGCGGTGCTGCCTATGCGACTGTTATTTCTCAAGGAAGCGCATTTTTATTTGGAATTATTTATTCTATCGTAAAAAAAGGAGTACCTTTTTCTATTCCATATATTCCAGCAATGGAAGAATGCAGGCGTATTATTAAAATAGGACTGCCTTCCGGCTTTTCAATGGTCGCGATCTCCGGAGGCGTTCTTGCTGTAATGACAGTAGTTACTTCGTTTGGAGAAACAGCTGTTTCCGGATTCGGTGCAGCCCAGCGGCTGGACAGTGTAATTATGCTTCCTTCCCTTACGCTTGGTTCGGCTATTACAAGCATCGCCGGACAGAATATTGGCGCGGAAAAATGGGACAGAGTAAAAGAAATCGCAAAAAGCGGCCTTATTCTTATTTTTACTGTCTCTCTTGTTATCAGCACGATCGTATTTATATTAGCTGAATTTCTAATGAGTCTATTCGTAAGTGATCCCGGGACAATCGAATTCGGCGCCCAGTACTTGAGAATTGTTGCATTCTGTTATCCATTTTTAGGTATTAATTTCGTATTAAATGGTATTGTACGCGCATCCGGTGCCGTTATGCAGGTGCTGGCGCTTAATATTATTTCGTTTTGGCTGCTCCGTTTTCCGCTGGCCTGGATTTTCTCCGAATGGTACGGGGAGATTGGCATTGGCATAGGAATTGGATTAAGTTTTTTAATAAGCAGTATTTTTGCAGCTGGCTATTACAAATTCGGAAAATGGAATAAAATTGATATTTTCAAAGAGGAAAAAGAAGCTTCCGCTAAATAAGAAAGCAGAAAGGAATAAATTAAACATGAGTACCCCTATTCACACAAAAGAACAGCATCTTGATTATTTACAGAATCGATTTGAATTAATGCAGCAGATGATCGCAGGAATGCCTTCGGAGGAGGCAGGTCTAGAAGATCTGGAGCGTCTCGAACAAATGCTTGATAATATCATGATTAAAATTCAGCAGTTTAAACCGGACTGGAAAGAGCAGGAGGAATAGACGTGGAAGTATATCTCGTCCGTCATGGAGAATCTGAAGGAAATCGGTCAAAGACACTGCAGGGCTGTATGAATTTCGACCTGACTGATAAAGGAAGAGGCCAGGCAGCCAAGCTTGGAGGGTTCTGGGCCGGCCGTCATACGCTCGATAAGCTGTTCAGCAGTGATTTAGTCAGGGCACATGAAACAGCAAAAGCAATTGGAGCAGAGCAGAACCTTTCGGTGCAGACAAAAGAGCTGTTTAGAGAAATAAACCTGGGACCGATGGAAGGTAAAACGAGAGAAAAAATTTACGAGGAATTTCCGGAAGTTAAAGAAAAAGACCTGCTCTGCAGCGGTCTTGAGGGAGCAGAAACAGTAGAAGACATTACAAAAAGATGTAAAGACCTCAAGACTATGCTTCTGGCAGCTGACTTTAATAAAGCGGCGATCGTTTCCCATGGCGGGTTTATAACCATTTTCCTTATGTATCTTATTCTTGGGGAAGAGTGGCATCGGGTAAAACGGCCGTTTCTCATGGACAATACCGGCGTCACTAAGATTGTTCGTAGAGAAAATTCTCTGCATGTTGCCTATTTAAATAACCGTCCCCATTTACTATAAAAAAGAGCAGCCACGGTGTATAACCGGGCTGCTCTTTCTATAAATACATGTGAGTAAGTGAAGAAGTTATCCATCATAATTGATCGGCGAGCCGGGTCCTAAATCAAGGCCAAGCAGCATCCAAACAATAAGAAGGATAGACCAGGTGAGTAAGAAAACAAGGGAGTATGGAAGCATCACGGAAATAAGTGAACCAATTCCCATTTTCTTATCGTACTTCTGGGCAAAAGCGATAATAATCGCAAAATACGTCATAAGTGGAGTGATGATGTTCGTTGATGAATCAGCAACACGGTAGGCCATTTGCGTTAATTCAGGAGAATAGCCCAGCTGCATCATAATTGGAACAAAGACGGGTGCCATAATTGCCCATTTAGCTGAGGCACTGCCGATAAATAAATTGATAAAGCCTGTAATCAGTATAAACACAAGGAGAAGAGGTATACCCTGCAGGTTAATGCTCTGTAGAAATTCTGCGCCGTATACGCTTAATACTAATCCCATGTTTGTTTCATTAAAGTAGGCTACAAACTGACCGGCAGTAAAAGCCAGAACGATAAACATTCCCATCGAAGCCATCGTGTCGGAAAGCTGATTGGCAACGTCCTTATCGTTACGAATCGATTTCGTAACAATACCGTAAACCACCCCGGGGATAAAGAATAAGATCAGTATAGCTACGACAAGAGAACTCATGAATGGTGATGTAGCAACAAAATTACCCGGTTCCCCGTGAAGCGGAGAGTTCTGCGGGACAACAAGGAAAGCGAGCAGAACAGCTGTGACGACAAAAGAAATACCGGCCCATACCATTCCCTTTTTCTCTTCAGAGGTTGCTTTCCCGATCGTTTCCCGATAGTCTCCCTTGTATTCACCAAGGCGGGGTTCCACGATTTTTTCACTAACAATCGTACCAACAATCGTCAGGAAAAAAGTAGAAACGATAATGAAATAATAGTTCATGGCGTTGTTCATGGTGTCTGCATATGCAGGATCAATGGTAGCTGCAGCCTGCATCGTTAACTCTCCAAGCATCGGATCAGTGGCAGAAAGAAGAAGGTTGGCACTGAAGCCGGCAGATACCCCGGCAAATGCGGCGGCGAGACCGGCTAATGGGTGACGTCCCAAAGCGGCAAAAAGCATAGCTCCAAGCGGCGGAAGCACAACGTAACCCGCATCTGATGCGACACTCGACATAATACCAGCGAATACGAGCGCTGCAGTCAGCAGTCTTGTTGGTACAGAGAAAACAAAGGAGCGAAGCAGTACGCTGATCAATCCAGTCCTCTCAGCAATACCAATACCAATCATCGTAGCAAGTACGACACCTAAAGGTGCGAAGTTTATGAAGTTGTCGACCATGCTTTCAAACAAATAGACGATACCCGAGCTGGATAAAAGACTTGTAATAGTAATCATTTCTCCAGGCTCTGCCGGATCTTCTACAGAAATCCCTGTAGCGGAAAGAATGGCTGAGAGAAAGACAACGATTACTGCCAGGATTGCAAATAGAGTAATCGGGTGCGGAAGCTTGTTTCCTGATTTTTCAACAATATCAAGGAAACGCTGGAGCATGCCGCGTTTTTTAGCAGTTTCTTCCATATGTAGTATCCCCCTAATGAATAATTATTGAATATATCTAAATATTCAGAATTGACGTATGCTTAGTAACACACAACGTATATTATAGCGGCAATTTATTATAATTGAAACATTTATTCATAATAATCATGATTGATTTTCTTCCATAAAGATTTTATGAAAAAAACAGTTTCTAATGTTACCAGCATAGTAAGCGTTATATTTTTTTATTGATATAATTAGTCAAATAAAAATGAATTATCAAATTACTTTACTGATATAAAGTGTTAAAGGTATTTAATAAGAGAACCCTTCTTTTAAAGCCTTAATAAAACAGGATAAATGTTATAATATAGGACAATGAACGGTTGGAGGAATGGCAATGAGCAGATGGGAATATGAAGCAGTAATTGAACCTGTCTATAATTACAAACGAATGCTGCAGAGAGTCGGAGCAGACCCTCTTCATTCTATTTTTGCATGAGAATAGAATACTGTTTCCTTATAAAGAGCAGGGCAGCAAAGAGGTACTCGATATTTCTTTTCAAACAGTGAATAAAGAAAATCGAATAACGATCAGCGGAACATGCAATGACAGAGACCATGCTGTAAGTACTGCATATAATGCCTTTGCTCTTAATACAGATCTAGAACATATTTCGATGCATTTTCAGGATACAGAGGTTGCTCCTTTATTTCAGAAGTTCAAAGGAGTTCCTCTGGTGAGAGAACCGGAGCTTTATGGCTGCTTAGTAAAAACGATTATTCATCAGCAGCTGAATATGGCCTTCGCCTATACGTTGTCTACAAGGTTTGTTGAGCGTTACGGAGAAAGATCGGACGGCGCATGGTTTTATCCTTCTCCTGAAAAAACAGCCTCTCTTACGGCAGCAGATTTGACGGAGCTGCAGTTCAGCAGACGTAAAGCAGAATATGTTATCGATACTTCCAGGCAGATTGCAGAAGGGTCTTTATCACTGGAGGAGATGGAAACAAACGCATCTGAGGACGTTATAAAAAATTAACGGCTGTTCGCGGTATTGGCCCGTGGACTGCAGAATGCTTTCTTTTGTTCGGTCTTGGGAGACTGGACTTAATGCCTGCCAAAGATATTGGGATACAAAACGGTTTAAAGCAGCTGTTGAATCTGGAAAGTAAACCTTCTGAAGAAGAGATTAGAAAACGAGCATTGAAATGGGCTCCTTATGAAAGCTATGCGGCTTTATATTTATGGCTGAGCACCGAATCAGTGTCTTAATGGAGTGAGAGAATGAAACAAAATGAGCGGGCATCTAAAGAAGTATCATTAAAAAAACATGAGGAAATTCCATTGACTATAAAAAAGTTAGGTATAAATGGGGAAGGGATCGGCTTTTTTAAACGAAAAGCGGTATTTGTTGCCGGTGCGCTGCCTGGAGAGGAAATTGTAGCAGCGATAAGCCTGGTAAAACCAAATTATACAGAAGCGGTTATAAAAACGATTAGAAAAGCTTCACCGGAACGAGTATCTCCACCGTGTCCGGTTTATGATCAATGCGGCGGCTGCCAAATTCAGCATATTTCTTATGAAGGACAGCTGAAAAACAAACGCGATATAGTTGCTCAGGCATTTGAGCGATACGCAGGGAAATACAAGGTTATGGTTAAGGAAGTAAAGGGAATGGAACACCCATGGCAGTATCGGAACAAAAGCCAGTGGCAGCTGCAGAAAAGGGAAGGCAGAACAGCGGCCGGACTTTACTCACTGGACAGCCACCGCCTGGTTGATCTTACCGGTCCGGGATGTATGGTGGAAAATCCGCTTGTAGAAACGATTAATCAAAGAACAGCAGCTATTATTAAAGAACTTGACCTGCCTATTTACGATGCAAAACGTAAAAAGAATGGCCTGCGCACGATAGCAGTCCGGATTTCTACAGCGGAAAACACGGCGCAGCTTACCTTTATTTCCTCGAGCGATGATCTGCCGAGCAAGAAGAAAGTTATTGCCCGTGTGAGAAAGGATCTGCCGGAAGTAGTATCTGTCTTTCTGAACGTACAGCCTTCCAGGACATCTGCTGTATTCGGTCAGAAAACAGAACATCTTTGGGGAGAACAAACGATAACTGAAACGCTGGAGAACTATTCTTATTCTCTCTCTCCCCAGGCTTTCTTTCAGCTTAATCCAGAACAGACTGTCGTTCTTTATAATGAAGCAAAAAAGTCAGCTGGACTGACCGGTGAAGAGCGGATTGTAGATGCATACTGTGGAAGTGGAACGATTGGTATATGGATGGCAGACCAGGCAAAAGAAGGCCGCGGGATGGATATTGAGCAGGCAAGTATTAACAATGCTTCTAGAAATGCAGATGCATATGGCTTCAGTCATTTTAAGTATTATCAAGGAGCAGCGGAAAAGCTGCTTCCGGAGTGGCAGCAGGAGGGGTGGCAGCCGGATGTTGTGTTTGTAGACCCCCCGCGTACAGGCTGTGATGATGTTTTTTTAGAAACGATTGTAAAGATACAGCCCAAGAAGCTTGTATATATTTCCTGTAATCCATCTACGCTGGCAAAAGATGCCGAAATTCTTCTTAAAAAAGGTTTCTCAATAGGGGAAGTGCAGCCTGTGGATATGTTTCCACAGACCGCGCAGATAGAAGCAGTAACCACATTTTATTCCTCTTCAAAAGAACAATAGAAAGAGTATAATAGAGATATACAAGGAGGGCTTATCATGAGAAATTTTCAATACGCAGACACGCCGGCAGGCCAGAAGATAGCCATTAGTTCTGACTTTGCCGCCGGAATCGGGGAAAAAGAAGGCGACAAAGTTAAATGTTCCTATGACCTGCTGGCTTCCATGACAATGAGAGTGGTGTTTATGGAAATGCTGAGCGGAGGAGGCTCTCCTTTTGCGGTAACGATAGCGAATGGGTGTTATGAAGATACGTGGAATACGATTGAGAAAGAAGTAACAAGAACCTCTACAGCGCTTGGGTACCCGGATATCGTTGTGACGGGAAGTACAGAATCTAATATAGAACTGCAGGAGTCTTCTCTTGGTATTACAGTAATAGGGGAAGGCAACAGCCGCATGGCAGGCCGCGAAAGACCTTCAATTGATCATCTTGGTTTTGCAGTGATTGGGGAGCCGCTATCGGGATGACGTCATAGAATTGAGCGATCATATGGTTCCTCTTCATATGTTTAAAGTACTCGTCGAACATGATCACGTATGGGACGTAATCCCAGGAGGATCTAAGGGAGTAGCCTATGATTGGCAGAGGCTCATTGAAAGAGAAGGAACTGTTCCGGAAGACATCCCATTTTCCACTGTCAATCTATATGTATCCTGCGGCCCTTCATCAGCTATTCTTATAAGTTATGATAAGCATAAAGAAGATGAAATTTACCAGCTTTGCGGTTCTCACTTTCATCCAATCCAGACGTAAAGGAGGCAGAGGATGAAGGATAACGCTTCCTTATCTCATAAAAAATTCCAGTCTCTTGAAGAGTTTGCTGATTATATCAGCACAATGCTGGGCGGTCCTGTCACTATCGAAGACGCGGGGCATCGGCTTTTAGCCTACAGCATGCACAGCGATTATTCGGACGAAGCAAGAGTATCGACTATTATGAGCAGGCGTGTACCGGAGAACGTGGTCAACAAGCTGTGGAAAGAAGGAGTGATTCCGGCCCTTCATAAAGAACAGGAGCCGGTCGTCATCTCCAGCATACAAGACATAGGACTTGGCAATAGAATGGCGATAGCGATCAGGCGGAAACAGGAAATTATGGGCTATATCTGGTGATTGAAGGCAATAATGCTTTTTTCGCCTGTTCAGGAAAGCTGCTCAAAACCGCGGCTGAAAAAGCTGCGAAAGAATTGCAGCAGCGGCATATGCAGAACAAGCAGCAGGAAAAAAGCAAAGAAGAGTTTTTCTGGAGACTTTTAACAGAGGATATTAAAGAAATCTCGGCTATTACCAAACAATTCGACGCTGGCATGGAAAAGCTCCCGCCCGGCCGCTAATTGTTGTGCTGGAATCAGAGGAGTCTATCGATGACATTATGTTTCGGTCCGTTATGTATTTAGTCCGAGGTCTCAGAAAGTGAAGCTTTGGCTCCAGACACGAACGGATAATCAAGTTATTATGCTGATTGAACCTGCGGCGGGTTCTTCTTTTAACACAGAACGGCATTTTATGGATGAACTTCTGCAGCTGCTTAAAGACCGTTTTACTTCCCGCCAGTTCATAGGAAGCGGTCGGGAAGTATCGCTGTGTTATCTAAAGAACAGCTATGAAGAGGCACAGGTGGTTATTAGAATGCAGAGGCGGCTCTCCTGGACAGAGCAGCATTTATATACTTTTGAGGCAGTTAGGCTACTTGAAATATCTGGAAGCAGCGGCAGAAGAACATGCAGAAGACCTGGACCGGACCCATCCGGTAATAGATAAACTAACTATATACGATACGAAAAACAATACAGAGCTTATAAAACACCCTCTATATTTTTCTGCAGTCCTGCAGCATGAACAAAGCTGCCGAAATGATGCACATTCACGCTAATACGATGGCTTACCGCATGAAGCGGATTGAAGAAATTACACACATGAATACTAAAAACCCTCATGAACAGCTTTCTCTATTAATGGAATTTGCATTACGGGAGTACATAAGCAGTTGAGTTTGTGTTTTTTCACAAACGAGCGGCTTTTTGTGTTTTTAAATGTACACGAAGATTTTTCATAAATTGATAGATATACTAAATGTACAAATATATCTTAGGGGGTCCTTTTATGATTATTGGTGTACCTAAAGAAATCAAAAACAATGAAAATAGAGTAGCGATCACACCAGCCGGAGTTATGAGTCTAATAAAAAGCGGCCACAGCGTTTTAATCGAAACCAAAGCTGGAGAAGGCAGCGGATTTACAGACAGTGATTACCAGGAAGCAGGGGCAGAAATCGTACATTCTGCAGGCGATGCATGGCATCAGGCAGAAATGGTGATAAAAGTAAAAGAGGCCCTTCAGGAAGAATATCAGTTTTTCCGCAAAGGCTTGCTGCTTTTTACTTATCTGCATCTTGCTGCAGAGCCGGAGCTTGCAGAAGCACTGGTCAAGCATGAGGTGACGGCCGTAGCCTATGAAACGGTCGAAATGAATCACACACTTCCATTATTAACACCGATGAGTGAAGTAGCGGGAAGAATGGCTACTCAAATCGGAGCGCAGTTTCTTGAAAAAACAAAAGGTGGAAAAGGAATTCTTCTTTCCGGCGTTCCAGGCGTACATCGTGCAAAAGTAACGGTTATAGGCGGTGGAATTGTTGGTCTGAATGCTGCCAGAGTAGCAGTTGGACTTGGGGCTGATGTTACTATCATCGATTTGAGTCCAGTAAGACTCCGCGAAATTGATGACTTGTATGGAAGAGACATTCAAACACTGATGTCCAATCCGTTAAATATTATGGAAGCTGTAAAAAGCTCCGATTTAGTTATTGGCGCAGTGCTTATTCCCGGTGCCAAAGCACCGAAGCTTGTAACAGAATCAATGATTCAATCAATGAGTGAAGGGTCTGTTGTCGTAGATGTAGCGATTGATCAGGGCGGTATTATCGAAACGGCCGATAAAATTACTACTCATGATGATCCAACGTATATTAAGCACGGCGTGGTGCACTATGCTGTAGCCAATATGCCGGGGGCTGTTCCAAGAACATCTACTCAGGCTCTTACGAACGTTACCATGCCATACACACTGCAGATTGCATCGAAAGGCATTGCTCAGGCTGTTAAGGAAAATGCATTAAAAAGGGTGTGAACACTGCCAACGGATATGTAACTTATGAAGCTGTGGCAAAGACCTCGGCTATACCTACTCGGATCCTTATGAAGCATTAAACCTTCAAACCCATTCATAAATAGCAAAGAAAAGAAGGCAAACAAAAAGAGACTTCCCGCAAAGGAAGTCTCTTTTTGTTATTGAAATTAGCTGTTATCTACAGGGTAGACACCGTTCTCATCGTGAACTTCGCGTCCGGTAAGCGGCGGATTAAACACACATACCATTCTCATATCTGATGTTGCACGAAGCAGGTGCTCATCATTTTTATCAAGTACATACAAAGTATCGGCTTTAATAGGGTGAACTTTTCCGTCAGCAATTGTTTCTACTTCACCTTCGCCTTCGATACAATATACTGATTCAAGATGATTCTGATACCAGATGTGTGTCTCAGTGCCGGCACGGATAATAGTGTCGTTAATAGAGTAGCCCATGTTGTCGTTTTTAAAAATGAGTCTGCGGCTGACCCAGTTGCCGTCATCTACTTCTTGATCTGTTCCAAGTACGTCTTCTAATTTTACTACTTTCATATCTAGTGCCTCCATTAGTGTTGGTATTAGTTGGTTTTTTATTTATACGCAGAGAATTAAGAGGTAACAGCATCTTTCTCAGATGATACTGTATCTTTAATTGACTGCTCAAGCAGCTTCAATCCTGCTTCAAGCCCTTCATCGTCAATAGTAATGGGCGGGAAGAGTTTAAACACTTCGTCATTCGGCCCGGCAGTTTCCATAATCAGGCCGTGCTCGAAGCACTTATCGGTAATCTTATCAGCAAGCCCTTCGACATCGCAGAAAACGCCCTGCATGAAGCCGCGTCCTCTGTGAGAACCTTTCAGCTCAGGATATTCGCCGATCATTTTTTCAAGAAAAGCGTGAATGCGCTCAGCCTTTGTCTGGACATTTTTCTCAAGAGCATCGTCTTTCCAGTACTGGAAGGACTGAGTGGCTGCTACAAATGCCAGGTTATTTCCACGGAAAGTTCCGTTGTGCTCACCGGGAGCAAACTTATCGTATTCCGGTTTAATAAGTGTAAGCGCCAGTGGAGAACCATTTCCTCCGATAGATTTAGACAGGCAGATAATGTCCGGAGTGATACCCGCCGGTTCAAAGCTGAAGAATGTACCGGTTCTGCCGACCCCTGCCTGCACATCGTCAATGATCAGGAGAATATCGTGCGCTTTGCAAATACGATCTACTTCTTTAATCCATTCCATACGTGCAGCATTCAGTCCGCCTTCACCCTGAACTGTTTCAAGAATAACTGCAGCCGGCTTATCCAGACCGCTTCCGCCGTCTTCGAGGAAACGCTCAAAGTATTCAAGGCCAAGGTCATTTGCACCAAGGTACTTGTCATAAGGCATAGATACCGTGTGATTTAACGGAATGCCGGCACCTTTACGCTTAAATGCATTACCTGTTACAGAAAGGGCGCCGATAGTCATACCGTGAAATCCGTTGGTAAAGCTTACAACATTGGTTCTTCCTGTAATTTTGCGAGCAAGCTTTAAAGCAGCTTCCACTGTATTTGTTCCGGTTGGTCCAGGGAACATTATTTTATAATCAAGGCTGCGTGGTTTAAGAATGATGTCATGAAAAGCTTCAAGAAATTCAGCTTTTGCTTTTGAAGCCATATCAAGCGAATGAATCACGCCATCTTCCTGAATATATTCAAGTACTTTCTGCTTCATTTTTTCATCGTTATGGCCGTAGTTCAAAGCACCTGCGCCGGAGAAGAAATCTACATATTCTCTACCGTCCATATCCCAGAGCTTATATCCTTTTGCTTTGTGAAACACTGTAGGAAATCCTCTAACATAGCTTCTTACTTCAGATTCGTAATTATTAAAAGTACTCAAGTCATTTGTATTCATGCTTTTTTTACTCCTCCTTAAAGGGTATCGCTCAGATTAGTATTAACTTATTATTCTGAAACCTCAATATATGTTACCTCCCGCATTTTAGAAATGGCAGAAGGGGAAAACCTATTATTTAAGCGGTCCTACTTTAAACGTAAGCTCTGCTTCATGTTCGTCATCCGGAAACAAGTCTTCAGCAAATGTTTCAAAGACATCATATTCTGTTTCATGAGTTCTGGCTACTTTTTTGAAAAGAGCCTTGGAAGCTTCATTAGAAGGTGTTACAGTAGCCTCCATGTATTTAACATCTTTGCATGCTTCTCTCTCTAGCACAGCATCAAGAAGTCTAACAGCAAGACCTTTCCCTCTTTGAGAAGGATCTACGCCAACCTGCCATACAAAAACTGTATCCTGCTTTTCAGGCGGGATAAAAGCCGTTACAAACCCGACCAATTCATCATTTTCCTTTGCAACCACACAGGTTTCTGCGAAAAATTCGCACATCATAATATATTTGTAAGAAGAGTTTAGATCAAGTGTAGAGTTTTTAACTAATTCCCACATGTCCGCTCCATCTTCGACCATTGGTTTATCAAAAGTTAATGAATCAATCACATTAGCCGTTTCCGTCATTTTAGCTTCCATCTCGTATACCACCCTTATAAAAGTTAGTAGTTGCCTTATATTTCTATACCTTGATTATTTCAAACGTAAACCTCGTTTTTTACCGCTTTTTTTAGAGGTTTTCAGCAGGAAATCTCACAAAATATGACTTGGCGCAGCCAAGCCACAATGCGATATTCATCGTGTTTATTAATCTATTTTTATCATACGGATGTTTTCAGGAAAGATCAAACGGCAATGGATGCGATTAAACGGTATTAATCGTGCTTATAAGGGATAGAAGAGTATAGAGCGGGCTGCGCTTATAGATTCCTGCAGTATAGTATGCATTACAGGACTATATATGAAGAAACGAATAAATAAAAAAGCTTCTCTTCGAGAGAGAAGCTTTCATTTTATTTATCTAGAAGGTCCTTAAGTGCAGGCTCGAGTTTAGAGTAGGAAAAGGTGTATCCGGCCTCCAGGGCTTTTTCCGGCAGTGCTTTCTGTCCGTTGACAATCAGTACGCTCATTTCACCAAGCGATTTCTGAAGAGCAATACCTGGTACAGGAAGCCAGTGCGGCCTTCTCATGACCGCACCCAGTGTCCGGCCGAATTCATCCATGCGAAGCGGTTCCGGCGCGGTTATATTCATAGGTCCCTTTACTTTTTTTGTTTCAAGGGCAAATTCAATCATTTCCACTACATCACGCAGGTGGATCCATGAATACCACTGCCGGCCGTTTCCGATAGGGCCTCCCGTGTAAAGCTTATAGGGAAGCATCATCATTGGAAGTGCTCCTTCCTCGCCGTCCAGAATAAGACCGAAGCGTGCAAGAACGAGACGGACTCCGTGTTTCTCAACAGTTCGTGCTTTTTCTTCCCATTGTTCGGAAACTTCCTGCAGAAAGTTCCGTTCAGCAGGTCCACTGCTTTCCGTAAACACATCCTCCTCGGAAATACCGTAGTATCCAACCGCAGAAGCGTTTATGAGAACTTCAGGCTTAGAAGGTAAAGCACCAATAATACGCTCAATTTCCTGTGTGGCAGAAAGGCGGCTTTGCAGTATTGCCTTCTTATGGTCATCTGTCCAGCGTTTTTGAATGGAAGCGCCGGCCAGATTGATAACCGCATCGAGATCGGGAAGCTCTTTTTCCGGGGTACTGGAAGAACCGAGCCATTCTACAAAAGTAATACGCTCTTTATTTTGTTTGTTTTCTGTATTTCTTGTTAAGATATATACATGGTGTCCCTGGGCGGTAAGATAGCCGGTTAATGCTGATCCAACTAATCCGGTTCCGCCGCTTATAGCAATATTCATATGGAACCCTCATTTCTTTATCATTTATAGTAAACGAAAAGGATATTACACAACAGTTACCCTTTAATGAAATAGGTTAATCACTATACAGCCAATGGAGGTGGAAAATGAAAGTTGCAAAAATCACAACCCAGCAGAAAAACAGCCAGCGGTACAACATATTTTCAGAGGAGCAGGGCAAAGAGAAATACGCCTTCAGTGTAGATGAATCAGCTATTGTTGAATTCGGTCTGAAAAAAGGGCTGGAGCTCACTGATACAGAGCTTGAAGCAATTGAAGCATTTGATCAAAAGCGCCGGGCATGGAATGCGGTTCTTCATTATCTATCTTTTTCCATGCGGACAAAATGGCAGGTGGAGCAGTATTTATTTGAGAAAGAATACGCGCCGGCTGCAGTAGAAGAAGCAGTAAACCGCGCACTGGATTATAAGTTCCTGGATGACGCTGCATTTGCAGAAGCATTCGTGCGCACCAAAATAAACACCACAGATAAAGGCCCAAAAATTATAACCGGTGACCTGAGACAGAAAGGGATTGGTCCGGATCTAGCTGAAAAAGCCCTGCTGCAATTTACAAAAGAAAAGCAGATTGATAAAGGGGTAAAAATCATTCAGAAAAAAGCGGCGCGTCAGAAAGATGCTCATACTATTTTTAAAAAGAAAATGATGGATGCGCTCCGTCAAAAAGGCTACGACAATGAAATATTCACGATTGCCTGGGAAGAGGCAGATATCGTACCGGATGAAGAGGAAGAGTGGGAAAGACTCGAAGTTCACGGAGATAAAATCCTGCGTAAGTGGGAAAAGAAAGCAGAAGGACGAACGCTGCAGCAGAAAGTAAAGGAACAGCTTTACAGAAAAGGCTTCAACATGCAGCTTATACAGCGGTTTCTGGATCAGAAAGTGTCCGGAGAATAGGAGAGTACACAGTGGAAAAACGATACAGTCAGATGACAGAGCATGAGATAAGAACGGCGATAGCCGAGCTGAACGAAAAAGCAAAAAAAGCCGAGCAGATGGGAATGGTCAGTGAGCTCGCCGTGTATGAGAGAAAAAAACACTGGCGGAAGCTTATATGGTAAATCCTGAAGACTATTCCAAAGGAAGTGCCTACGAAGTAAAAAACGAAGATACGACATTTCTAATTGATTATTTCAATGGGGTGTTTGCCTGGGGATTCAGAAAAGGCAGCGAAGAGTTAGAAGCACTTCCTTTATCCCTGCTTGGAAAAGAGGTGGAACACCATGGATGATCATATAAACAGGCTGACGAATATACTATTAAGTAAGAATGAGAAGCTTTCGACAGCAAAGGCTAAGATGTGGGTCGAGTATTTGTGGGAAGATTTCGAAGCAACCAGAGCCAAATCAGGAAGAGAGTATAAGGGGAAAGAAATGACGGAGAAAATTGTGCTGCAGTGGATCAGTCAATACGGGCCCCACCTGCATAATTATAATCCGACGAACCAGAAATTTTCAGGTATGTTAAATGAGCCCGACGGTACAAAACATTAAAAGAGCGGTGCTTTACAGCAGCCGCTCTCCTTGTTTTAATTTCTTTTCAAGTGTTTCCGTAGAAAAAACCCAGCCGGTATAGGACGTGTAGGGTACGAGCTCTTTGTTCATCCGCACGACAGCAACAAAAGGATAAAAGCCTTTGCTGCGGTACCGCAGGTCAATGAACTTTACTTCCCAACCATCTTCAAGTTCTGTGACCAGCCATCTGTAGGTTGGCGAAAAGGATAAAAAGGAAGAAAGATTTCGGTCATCAAGTGCAGCATTAATAACCGGGTCAGATGGAATGGGTTCAAACGGGTAACTCTCCAAATAACGGAGCACTTTGTTTTTCGATTCTGTTACGTGAAGCTTTTCTTTCGTCCGTACAACGAGATGGAAATTTTTCCAATTGTACGTAGGTGATATGAAAAAGTGAGTAGCGTCCGGATGAAAATGGGCGGCTTTTCTGAGTACGTTATTTCTTACTCTATACCGCCAAATATAATAAATAATTAAAACAGCGTAAACGGCCAGAAAGGTCCATCCCGGATCGAGGCCGTAGCTCCATGCAATAAAGCCGAAAATATGGGCAAAGAAAATAAATGGATCAAAGATATTAATAACGCCCAAGCCGATCCATTTTTTATTAAATGGAGACAACGCCTGGGTGCCGTAAGCATTGAAAATATCTACAAATACATGTAGAAATACAGCTAAAAATGTCCAAAGCCATAAATGCAGAAATGAAATTTCCGGGTTAAACATATAAAAGAAGCCGGAGATCAGCAGCGGCCACGTTAATACAGCCGGCACCGAATGAGTAGGACCGCGGTGGTATCTTATATAAACCGCGTTATTTTTTAGTTTAAGTATGGTGTCGAAATCAGGAGCCTGCGACCCTATAATTACGGCTGCCATTACGGTTTGAAGAGCAGCAGGATTTTCAGCGATCACGGGATCCATCGTAGCGAGACCGCCGATTCCTACACCCATAACAACGTGCGTTGCAGTATCCAAGGGTACCTCCTTCAGGAACAGTTCCTCAAAGAACGTTCATATAATATGAAAAGTCTATTTAGAATTATAACATGATATTTTATAGATGACATGCCTCAGCATGCAGAAAGGACAGGGGTTTATGCAGAATCCTATTGTAATTTTCATGGAGTATAAGATAAGGAAAACAACAGGGAAACCTATCTATCTGAAATGAGCAAAGTAATTGAAGAAATGGAAGCTCTGGGTTCGGGAGCGGTTGAATGGTATGAAGCTGCTGATCAGAAGGGGCTTTATGTAGAAATGCTGGAAGTCTCTTCTATGGATGAGTATAAATACATAAAAGAAAGGCGCAGTGATTCAGCCGATACAGTATTCGGAACGATTCTGCCTTTACTTGAAAAAGGGGAAGCAGGGATGAACTGCTGGGCATTTTCCCGGCTTAATAAAAAGTAGTGCAAACAGCAGGAGGATATGATGACAGATAAATGGAATAGTACAGATATAGCACATTTTCAGGAGCAGCTGCTGGAGTGGTACGATCACAACCAAAGAGTCCTGCCCTGGCGGGAAAACCAGGATCCATACAGAATATGGGTATCTGAAGTAATGCTTCAGCAAACGAAAGTAGACACGGTTATTCCTTATTTCAATAACTTCATGGAGAAATTTCCTTCTATTAAAGATCTGGCAGAAGCCGAAGAGGAGAAGGTACTGAAAGCATGGGAAGGCCTTGGCTATTATTCCCGAGTGCGCAATCTTCAGCATGCGGTAAAAGAAGTACATGAGAAATATGAAGGCAGAGTGCCGTCGGACCCGAAGTTATTTTCTTCTTTAAAAGGTGTAGGGCCTTATACGGCAGGCGCTGTTATGAGTATTGCTTATGAACTGCCGGAGCCGGCGGTGGATGGCAATGTAATGAGGGTGTTTTCCCGGCTTCTCTGTATTGAAGAGGACATAGGTAAAGCGAAAACGAGAAAAACATTTGAAGCCGCCCTTCCGCCATTTTTAGAAAATGTGCCGCCTTCCCAGTTTAACCAGGCTGTTATGGAGCTTGGTGCAATGATCTGTACGCCCCGCTCTCCGGGGTGTCTGCTCTGTCCTGTCCAGGAGTTCTGTGAAGCCCGGATGCAGGGAAAAGAGCAGATTCTTCCTATTAAAGAAAAGAAGAAAGCCGCGAAAGCCCGGGAAATGGCAGCCGTTGTGCTGAAATCGCCAGATGGACGTTTTCTTTTTCATCAAAGAGAAGAAAAAGGACTGCTTGCCAAAATGTGGGAGTTTCCAAATGCAGGAACAAAACAGGAAGAGCCTCAGGCAGAACAGGTCCAGGTATTTATTGAGGAGCACATAGGGATGGAAGCCGTTAATATAGAACCTGTTCAGTATGTAGAGCACGCTTTTTCCCATTTGATTTGGAACATTACTGTGTATGAAGCAGAAACAAAAGATAATGACGTTACAATACCGGAAGAAGGACACTGGAAATGGATGACGCTCAAGGAAGCGGAAGCCTACGCTTTTCCAGTCTCCCACCAAAAAATACTACATCAGCAACAAGGAGAGGGGAAGCAAGATGGATCTGGAGCTTAAAGGAAAAAAAGTACTTGTCACAGGAGCCTCAAAAGGAATCGGCCGCGGTATTGCAGAAGCATTTGCTGCAGAAGGGGCAGTTGTTGGAGCAGCGGCCCGGTCAACGGACATTTTAAATGAAATGGCAGCAAAGCAGAGCAATATAATCCCTTTAACTGGTGACTTAACAGAAGAAAAGCAGAGAGAAGACGTATTTCAAGCCTTTCTCGATGAAGCGGGAGGCATTGATGTGCTCGTAAATAATCTTGGAGGAAGCAGTGGGACATCTATTCTGGAAACCGGCATGGAAGACTTTTATCATGCGATGGAATGGAATTATTTTCTCCGCGGTTCATTTAAGCAAGCTTGCGTATGAGCAGATGACAAAAAAGCAGGAAGGAGTTATCCTGCAGATTACTTCCATTTTCGGAAGAGAATCGGGAGGAAAGCCTACATACAATAACGCTAAAGCCGCATTAATAAGCTTTACCAAATCCTTGGCGGATGAAGCCATCAAAAAAGGAATTCGTGTCAACTCGATTGCGCCGGGCTCCATCCTTCATCCAAGCGGGAACTGGCAGAAACGAATAGATGCGGATCCGGAAAAAATGAAGGCTTTCGTGGAACAGGAAATACCGGCCGGACGCTTTGGGACGGTAGAAGAAATTGCCAATACGGCGCTGTTTCTCGCTTCACCTAAAGGCTCCTGGATTGTTGGTGCAAGCATTAATGTAGATGGCGGCCAGTCAAATATGAACATGTAAAAGGGGACTAATTATGCTTACATTTGATTCAAACTATAATCCGTATGCGTCCAAACGTTCTACTATTTATGCTAAAAACGGTGTCGTAGCCACTTCCCAGCCGCTTGCCTCCCAGGCTGGACTGGATATATTAAAAAAAGGCGGAAACGCAGTTGATGCAGCTATCGCAACAGCAGCATGTCTTACTGTTGTGGAGCCGACTTCAAATGGAATCGGCGGGGATGCCTTTGCCCTGGTGTGGATAAAAGACAAACTGCACGGCTTGAATGCAAGCGGGCCGGCACCTGCTTCTTTATCAATCGATGCCCTGAAAAAAAGAGGATTGTCAGAAATTCCTGTACATGGTTTGATTCCTGTGACAGTACCCGGCGCTCCCTCTGCCTGGGGTGAGCTTTCCCGACGATTTGGGAAACTGCCGTTTTCCGAGCTGCTGCAGCCGGCTATTGACTACGCCGAAAATGGGTATCCGTTGTCGCCGGTTCTAGCTGAGTTCTGGGAAAAGGGAGCAGCCGCTTTTGAAAAAAAGCTGAAAGGTAAAGAGTTCGAAGAATGGTTCCGTGTGTTTATGCCGGGAGGGAAAGCTCCTCAAGCAGGAGAAATGTGGAAGTCACGGGGCCATGCAAGAACGTTGAAACAACTGGCTGAAGAAGGAGACCGTTCGTTTTATGAAGGAAGTATCGCAGAAGAAATCGCGGATTTCTCCGCTGCTCATAACGGCTTTCTTTCAAAAGAAGACCTTGCCTCTTTCCGGGCGGAGTGGGTGGATCCAATTCATGTCTCTTATAAAGGATACGATGTGTGGGAAATTCCCCCAAATGGACAGGGACTTGTCGCACTCCAGGCCTTAAAAATGATCGAAAGCCATTCGTTAAAAGAAAGAGACAATGAAGAAACGCTGCATAAACAAATAGAAGCATTAAAGCTGGCATTTGCCGACGGGCTTCAGTACATTACTGATGATTCTAAAATGAAACAAAGCACCGCTGCTCTTCTATCTGAAGAATATATAAAGATGCGAACCAGTTTAATTGGTGAAAAAGCAGTGGATCCTCAGGCCGGTACCCCTCCAAAGGGAGGAACTGTTTATCTGGCAGCCGCTGATAATGAGGGCAATATGGTATCGTTCATTCAAAGTAATTACATGGGATTTGGATCGGGCACGGTTGTGCCGGATACAGGGATTTCTCTGCAGAATAGGGGACATAATTTCTCTATGGATCCTGATCACGACAACGCACTGGAAGGCGGTAAAAAAACGTTCCATACGATCATACCCGGTTTTCTTACGAAAGGGAAAGAGGCGGTCGGTCCATTCGGAGTGATGGGAGGATTTATGCAGCCGCAGGGCCATATGCAGGTAGTGATGAACACGATAGATTTCGGCATGAATCCGCAGGCAGCGCTTGATGCTCCGAGATGGCAGTGGCTGAACGGAAAAAAGGTAAGTATTGAGCATGCATTTCCTTCCTCTACCATTCAACAGCTTGCAGCAAGAGGGCATCAAATGGAGACGGCTCATCATTCGGGCAGTTTCGGCCGCGGCCAGATTATCTGGAAGGACAAGGACTCCGGGGTGTACGCTGCCGGAACAGAATCAAGAACCGACGGCAGCATATCAGCCTGGTAATGAAAGGTAGTATTTTAAGAACGTAAAACGGCTCCGCTGACAGCGGGAGCCGTTTTTTGATATAGCTATTTTTCAGGAGGGAAGAGAAAGCCGTTATGATGGTTCGACTTATACGAGGTCGCTTCGAATCTCATGAATAAAATCTTTCGTTTCCGGTGTGCCGAATTCGAATATCATAATATATAGGCTGTCCATTTTTTCCTGCATTTTGTCTTTGGCTGCATCTGCATTTCTTTCATCTACTGCTCTGGCAACAATTTCTCCGCCCGAGGCGTTTTCATGTTTAATCTCATCAATCTGCTTTTCAAGTTTTTCTTTTTCCTCCGGTGTGACATCAACAGCATATTGTATAGTATTTTCGCCGGTTTGTACTTCAGAAATCCCCATTCCCGACTGTTCGATTTCCACGTAGTAACGTTTCTTCTGCATTCGTCTCTCTCCTTTAAAATAAAGCGCTTTATTCCTTCTTTACCCATCGAAGACGAAAAGTACACTACAAAATAATAGAAGCAAGGCGTTCCGCTGCTTCTTTAAGCCGATTTTCTTCCTGAACTAAAGCAATCCGTACGTAACCTTCTCCTGCTTTGCCGAAAGCATGGCCCGGCGTTACAACGACCCCGGCTTCCAAAGCCTTCAGTGCAAACGCCATGGAGGTGAACGAGGATGGAAGCTTTGCCCATACGAACATCCCGCCATCCGGGACGGTCACGTTCCATCCCAGCTCATGAAGTGCGCCGCAGAATACATCACGACGGTTCTTGAACGTTTGTTTCTGCGAATGCAAAAACGGCTGTTCATAAAGCAGCGCATGGATAGCTGCTTTTTGGATAGGATGGAAGACACCGTAATCTATATTGGATTTAATATTTGCAAGCGGCTCAAGCAGTTCTTTCTTTCCAGTAACAAAGCCAATACGGGCCCCGGCCATATTAAAGCTTTTCGAAAGAGAGTGAAATTCAATCGCTGTTTCTTTTGCCTGATCTACGTGAAAAATACTGAGCGGTTTATTTTCAGTGAAATCGAGCTCGGCATAGGCAAAATCATGAACGATAAGTATGGAATGCTTCAGCGCCAGTTGAATAACTTTTTCGAAATACTCCTTTGTGGCCCGGGCGGAGGCGGGATTTCCCGGATAATTCATTATAAGAATTTTGGTACGCTCCAGAATAGAATCCGGCACTGTGTTTATATCTGGCATAAACTGGTTTTCTTCATTAAGCGGCACGGAGTACGTATAGGCTCCGGCAAGATCCGCACAGGCAGAATAGATTGGATAACCAGGATCAGGAACGATAATATAATCTTCGGGATTTAAATACGCCAGCGCCAGATGCGATAGGCCATCCTGGGACCCGAGCAGCTGCAGCACTTCATGGGCGTGAATGGATACATCAAAACGATCCCTGCAATAGCTTGAGGCGGCATCATTAAATGCACTCAGCCCCTGAAGCGCATATCCGTAATTATGTTCCTTCTCCACCTCTTCAGCTAATATAGAGCGGACGTCAGCCGGTGGAGGCAGGTCCGGGCTTCCTACACTTAAATCAATCATATCGATTCCTTTAGAAACGGCTTTCTCTTTTATGACGGGCCATTTCAGTAAATACACTGGCGCCAAGTGATTTTGTTCGTTCAGCCGGTCGTATCATAACTGCGTTCCTCCTTTTACATGCTTCATTTAGTATAAAGAAAATAATAAAAATAAGAAAGCGAAAAGACGGTGTTTTTGCTAGAAGAGGAAATACGTTATACTGTGTAAGGATAAAGTGTTATTGTAAAATGGAGGAGAAAAAATGAACAGTCGTAAGGTAGCGCTCGTAACAGGAAGCAGCAGGGGAATAGGGAAGCATATTGCCCACAAGCTGGCAGATCAGGAATATAATATCGTTATTAACTATGCCCGCAGCAAAAAAGCCGCTGAGGAAACGGCAGAGGAGCTTCGTGCAAAAGGAGCAGAAGTTCTGGTTGTTAAGGCAAATGTCGGGAAAGTAGAAAAGATAAAAGAATTATTTGCAGAAATTGACGAGCATTTCGGAAGACTCGACGTATTTGTGAATAATGCAGCTTCCGGTGTATTAAAACCACTCATGGAGCTCGAAGAAAACCACTGGGACTGGACAATGGGTATTAACAGCAAAGCACTTTTGTTCTGCGGCCAGGAGGCAGCAAAGCTGATGGAAAAAAAGGACGGCGGCTCTATCGTCAGCCTGAGTTCACTCGGAGCGCAGAGAGTGCTTGATAACTATACAGCGGTCGGTGTATCCAAAGCGGCGGTCGAGTCGCTTACCCGTTATCTGGCTGTTGAACTTGCTCCTAAAAACATTGTAGTCAATGCTGTATCCGGCGGCGTAGTCGATACAGACGCATTAAATCATTTCCCGAATCAGGAGGAAATGCTTGAAGACGCAAAGAAAAGGACACCTGCCGGACGAATGGTTGATAAAGAAGATCTTGCAAACGGAGTTATGTTTCTGCTTTCACCGCAGGCCTCAATGATCCGTGGACAGACTATTATTGTTGATGGAGGTATATCGCTTCTCACATAAAGTCCTTCGACCAACAATAAACAAAGGGCAAATATAATTATGGAGGCTACAGGAAGGAGAAATGCATGGAATTCCCCGCAACCGGAAAGACAATCGAAATACAAAGCTACAAGCATAATGGTACCCTTCACCGTGTTTGGGAAGAAACTCTTATTTTAAAAGGCACCTCTAAAGAAATAATCGGCGGCAACGATCGAATTCTCGTGCATGAGTCAGACGGCAGAGTCTGGCGGACAAGAGAACCTGCCATCTGTTACTTCCACTGGGAAAAGTGGTTTAACGTCATTGGAATGATCCGCTCGGACGGTATTCATTATTACTGCAATGTCGGTACGCCCTTCGTTTGGGATGAAGAGGCATTAAAGTATATTGATTACGATCTCGATATTAAAGTACTGCCGGATATGACATACAATTTACTCGATGAAGAAGAGTATAAAGAGCACAGCAAAATAATGAACTATCCCCTATGGTAGATGAAAAAGTCTGGAATGGGGTAAGAGAGCTGCAATCCTGGATTTATCAGGGAAAGGGACCGTTTGCCCCGCAGTTTGTGGAGCAGTGGTATGAAAGGTATCTATTCTTTCGATGAAATACGGAACGGACAAACGGAACCAACCAAAAAAGCAAAAAGTCAAAGGGAGTATCCGACGTTACTTAACCTTTGTTAAACCATATAAATGGATTATTGTATTTACTATTTTAATTGGAGTGCTTAAATTTGGGATTCCTCTTTTAACTCCTCTTATTATGGCTTACGTAATTGACGATTTGATTTTGGCAGATGGCATAAGTAATGCAGAAAAGACAAGTACGCTTTTATGGCTTCTCGGCGGTGCAATCGTCGTATTTTTGATCATACGCCCTCCCGTGGAGTATTACCGACAGTACTTTGCCCAATGGACCGGCAGTAAGGTTCTCTATGATATAAGAGATCAGCTGTTTGCACACATTCAAAAGCTGAGCCTGCGCTTTTATTCAAACCGAAAAGCAGGCGAAGTGATTTCCAGGGTTATTAATGATGTAGAGCAGACAAAAAACTTTGTTATTACTGGATTAATGAACGTATGGCTTGATCTGGTGACGATTATTATTGTTATCATCATTATGCTGACGATGAACGGCTGGCTGACGCTGGTAGCTGTATCACTATTTCCTCTATATGCTCTTTCCATCAAATACTTTTATTCCCGGCTCCGTCATTTAACCAGAGTCAGGTCCCAGGCTCTCGCAGACGTGCAGGGGCATCTTCATGAACGGGTCCAGGGGATGAATGTAATTCGCAGCTTTGGACTTGAAGATTATGAGCAGGGCCAGTTTAATAGACGGAACACAAATTTCCTTGATAAAGCAATAGATCATTCCAAATGGAATGCAAAAACGTTTGCCGTAGTGAATACAATTACGGATATTGCTCCGCTGGTGGTTATACTGGCAGCCGGTTACCTTGTTATAAATGGAGGGCTGCAGGTAGGAGAAATGGTAGCGTTTATCGCTTATATTGAAAGACTTTATGGTCCGCTGCCGGCTGGTGAATTCATCAACAACGATCACACAGTCTATCGCCTCTATGGATAGAGTTTTTGAATTTGTAGATGAAAAATACGATATAAAAGATAAAAAAGACGCTGAGATTCTCTATAGAACAGATGGAAAAATTCAGTTTGATCATGTAACATTCGCGTATGAAGAAGGCGGGGAAGAAGTATTAAAAGATATTAACCTGCAGGTGAAAATGGGAGAAACCGTAGCACTTGTCGGGATGAGCGGAGGCGGTAAAAGTACGCTTGTGAGCCTGCTGCCAAGGTTTTATGACGTGACGAGCGGTTCGATTAAGCTGGACGGAACCGATATCCGTGATTATACGATACATTCTCTCCGCGATAAAATAGGAATCGTACTGCAGGATAATATTTTATTCAGCGACTCGGTTAAATTAAATATTCTTATGGGAAATCCTGATGCGGGAGATGAAGAAGTGATAGCCGCAGCTAAAGCGGCAAATGCCCATGAATTCATTATGAATCTTCCGCAGGGATATGATACACCGGTAGGAGAACGCGGCGTTAAGCTCTCTGGCGGTCAAAAGCAGAGAGTGGCGATTGCGCGTGTTTTTCTTAAAGATCCTCCTATGCTGATATTTGATGAAGCTACATCAGCACTCGATCTGGAAAGCGAACACCTTATCCAGGAGGCAATGGGCCTTTTATCTAAAGACAGAACAACATTTATTGTAGCGCATCGTCTCTCCACGATTACCCATGCTGACCGAATTGTCGTCATTGAAAACGGTAAAGTAAGGGAAAGCGGCTCGCATGTAGAGCTGATGAATGCACAGGGTGCGTATCACAAACTATATAATGTACAGCATACGTAAAAAGCACGCCCCATAGAGGCGTGCTTTTTGCTATTCTTCCGGATCTTTGATTGTGACGATATTTTCTTTTTGGTGATAGTTAAAGAAACTTTCTACAAGAGTAGCTAAATGATCGAGCTGCTCGTTGTACTCTACAATGTGGGAGACCACGGGGAGAAGATGAAGCCATTCGTCCCGGGTGACATACTGCTTGTCATACAAATCCATGAACGAATCGGTCAGGCGGTTTTCCCCTGATTCGACTTCTTCTTCCATGCGATCGGTCAGCTGCACGTTTACTTTGCCGACGTACCGCATAAGAATACGGTCATGGTACTCTGTTAAATGATCAAGCTGTCTTTGAATAAACATCTGCATGTCCTCAGGCATTCCCTGGAGCTGGTGCTCATGCTTATCGAGCGTTTTTAAGATAGAGAGGGCTTTTCTGTGAGCGGAAATCATTTCTTTAAATAAAACAATTTTGCGCGCCTTACTCCATTTGCTTTTTAAAAAGTATGTCCGTTCTTCTTTATAGAGAGCAAATAAGTTATCTATTTTTAAAGACGCCTCGTTTAGAACCGGCAGATCCTTTTTTAAAGAATAGTGATTCGTCTCAAATCTTGTTTTCAAACGAATCCAGCGAATAACGTCCACCGTGTGGTCTGATATTTTATGGTAAAGCTTCGTTTCGTACTTAGGCGGGAGAAAAATTAAATTTACAATAAAAGCCGAGAGAACCCCTAGCAATATAAGGAGGAACCGTTCACCGGCAAAAATAAGGAAGTTAGTCTGTGAAGCAGGGTTTCCCATAATGATAATAACGGTAACTAATGCTATCGGAATAGAAGAAGCATCAAGCTTTATTTTTAAAATAATGGCGATGGTTACCATTACCGTGACGCCAATAATGACCGGTTCAAATCCGAACGTTAATGCAAATACAATGGCGAGGCCTGCACCAATAATATTGGCTTGAATCTGTTCAAGAATAGTCTGGTAGGACCGGAAAACAGAAGGCTGAATGGCAAAGGTGGCCGAGATAGCAGCAAAAAAAGCAGGTTCAAGGCCGGCCCAGGTGGAAATGTAAATAGCGATAACGATGGCGAGCCCGGTTTTAAATATACGTGCCCCTAATTTCATGGGAATGAATAATTCCTTTCTTTATAAAACTGTAGTTGATGGCATATTTTTCAGCCATTCGATACTATACACAATAATACCGGCTTCATCAAGTAGCTAGGGAAGCAAGAACTTCTCTTGCTGCTTTTACCGTATCATCAATATCTTTCTCCGTGTGGGAGATTGTTAGAAACCATGCTTCGTATTTAGATGGGGCCAGGTGAATGCCTTTATCAAGCATCCCTTTAAAGAAGGCGGAAAATAATACATCGCTGCCCTGTTTGGCGTCTTGATAATTTTTCACTTTATCCGGGGTGAAATAAAGCGTAAGAGCTCCTTTAATTCGATTAATAGAAGCTGGAATACTGTAATCATCTACAGCCTTCTGAAGTCCTTTTTCGAGTTTTTCCCCAAGGCGGTCAAGGTTTTCGTAAAGGCCGGGCTGCTGAAGAAGCTCAAGACAGGCAATACCTGAACTCATCGATGCAGGGTTCCCGGACATCGTTCCTGCCTGATAAGCAGGCCCCATCGGTGCTACTTCTTCCATAATATCCTGTCTGCCGCCGTAAGCTCCAATAGGCAGGCCGCCGCCGATGATTTTACCGAGTGCTGTCATATCGGGAGTAACACCCAGAAGATTTTGGGCACCGCCGTACGTAAAGCGGAACGCTGTAATGACTTCATCATAAATAACGAGAGCATCGGCCTGATGGGTTAATTCATTTACACCTTCAAGAAAACCAGGCTCCGGCATAACCATGCCGAAATTACCCACGATAGGTTCCACCATAACAGCAGCAATGTCATTTCCCCATTTATCCAATGCGGCTTTCAGGCCGTCGAGGTCATTGAAAGGTACGGTGATTACTTCTTCTGCTATATTTCTCGTTACCCGGCAGAATCAGGCGAGCCGAGAGTGGATGGTCCTGAGCCGGCAGCTACTAGAACTAAATCGGAGTGTCCGTGATAGCAGCCTTCGAACTTTATAATTTTATTTTTGCCGGTATAAGCACGGGCTACACGAATAGTGGTCATGACTGCTTCAGTGCCGGAATTGACGAAGCGTACTCTTTCCAGGGAAGGAATAGCATCCCGGAGAAGGTGGCCAAACTGGTTTTCGAGCCTGGTCGGTGCGCCAATAAGCGTGCCGTTTTCAGCAGCCTTTGTAATAGCCTGTGTAATAGCAGGGTGGCCATGTCCGGTAATGATAGGACCGTAAGCTGCTAAATAGTCGATGTATTTATTCCCATCCTCATCATATAAATAGGCGCCTTTCCCGTTTTTCATAAATACGGGTGTGCCGCCGCCGACTCCTTTAAAAGAGCGGGAGGGACTGTTTACCCCTCTAGAATTATATCTTTTGCTTCATTGAACAATGATTCTGATTTTATGCGTTCATTCATTTTTCTCATCCTTTTAGTAAATGGCTTTAATTCGCAATTATATAGTTCAGCTTTCTATTTTATCGCATTTTTCCTCTTTTTATCTATATAATAAGGGAAAAAGGATATATAAATGAAATTTTTTCCATATCTATCCTTCTGATGTTGCGAAAAGCGGAGACAGCTGTAATAATTTATGTACAACGACTAATGAGGAGGAAGGTCAATGACTTTACATATTGGAGAAAAAGTACCGTCCATTACTCTTCCGGCAAGCAGCGGAAAAGAAATATCACTGGAAGACTACAAAGGAAAAAATATTGTGCTTTATTTCTACCCAAAAGATATGACTCCGGGCTGCACAACCGAAGCCTGCGATTTCAGGGATTTATCCGAGGAATGGGAGAAAGCTAATGCAGTGGTACTCGGTGTCAGTCCGGACCCGTTAAAAAAACATGAAGCATTTATAGAAAAGCACGGCCTGCCTTTCCCATTACTTTCTGATGAAGAAAAGACGGCAGCAGAAGCATTTGGAGTCTGGCAGCTAAAGAAAACATTCGGTAAAGAATATATGGGAATTGTCCGCTCTACTTTTTTAATTAACGAAGAAGGCATTCTGGTAAAAGAGTGGAGAAATGTCCGTGTGAAAAATCATGCAGAGCAGGTGCTGCACTCGTTAAAGGAGTCTTCCGGACATGAAGGATAAATTAGTCATCGTCTCGACAACAAAAATGAAAACAGTTATTAAAGAGCACTTGAATGAATCTTTCCCGGATGCAGTATTCATCTGGTCAAAGTCAATAGAAGAAGCAAGAGAGCACCTTTATAAAGCGGATATTATTCTTACTTATGGAGAAGACTTGACGACTGAAGACATCACATCGGCTTCCCGGCTGCAGTGGATTATGGTTATATCAGCAGGAATGGATAAAATGCCGTTTGAAGCGATAGACCAAAAGGGAATAAAGATAACTAACGTTAAGGGAATACATGGCAAGCCTATGGCAGAGTATACTGTTTTTGCTATATTGCAGCATGCCAGACAAGGGAAGCAGTACTATAAACAGGAACAGCAGAAAATATGGAGCCGCCGTGCTGTACCGGTCGAGGTGGAAGGCCGCAACGTAACGATACTCGGAGCAGGGTCTATTGGGACAGAAACGGCAAAAGCAGTTAAGCGGTTTGACATGCACACCACAGGAGTGAATACAAAAGGTACAGCAGCTTCACACTTTGACAAAATGTACAGCACTTCCCAGCTCAAAGAAGCGGTCTCTTCAGCTGATTATGTAGTGAATGTTCTGCCTCTTACAGATGAAACGGAAAATATAATGGATCGGCATGTATTCGAAGCGATGAAAGAAGAAGCAGTGTTTATAAACATCGGAAGAGGCTCTACTGTTCAGGAAGAAGATCTCATAGATGCTCTTCAAAAGGGAGTCATTCATCATGCAGTTCTCGATGTATTTAATCAAGAACCGCTTGGAGAAAGTCATCCATTCTGGGAAATGGAAAACGTAACCGTTACTCCGCATATCTCGGGTATTTCTTCAGGATATATACCTAGAGCTATGGATATTTTTGAACAAAACCTAAAAGCATTTCTTCGTCACCCGGAATCTATGATTAATGTAGTAGACGTTAAAAAAGGATATTAGGGGGCTGACAGATGAAATTAATGATATGTGTGGTGGATGACTTTTACGTAGATGAGATTGAAAGTCGTACGAAACGGCTGGGCTACCGGATGACAAAGCTTTCGAGCAGCGGGAGTTTTCTTCGAAAAGGCAGCACAACATTTTTATTTGGAATAAAAGAAAATGAAGTAGATGTGCTTACTGAATCACTAAAAAGCATATGTCTTGCCTATGAGAAGAAAAAGGGTAAAAAACAGGAACAGACGCATAGGTTTATCAGTTTTTTAGTGGACGCAGATAATGCTTCTGCACTGGCAGCCTTATAAAACCTTAAAGGGACAATGATTGACAACCAATAGATTATTCGGATAATATTTAATTATAAGAATTATAATTAAAGAATTGTTGTATAAAAGAAAGTGAGGTGCATGACGATGGCTAGCGAACGCCTTCAAGAAGTGGTGCAGTCATTAAAGAGTACAAAGGTCCGCATGACCCCGCAGCGTCATGCTATTTTGGAATTTTTGTATGATTCGATGAGCCATCCGACGGCAGATGATATATATAAGGCGCTCGAAGGGAAATTCCCAAATATGAGTGTTGCTACAGTTTATAATAATCTTCGGGTTTTTAAGGATGTAGGTATAGTAAGAGAATTATCATATGGTGATTCCTCAAGCCGTTTTGACTGTGTAACATCTGATCATTATCATGTTGTCTGTTCAGACTGCGGAAAGATTGTGGATTTTCATTATCCCGGTCTTGATGAGGTGGAATCCCTTGCAGAACATGTTACAGGCTTTCAGATCAATACACACCGTATGGAGATTTACGGCAAATGTCCTGACTGTGCACCAATATCCAGACATTAATCATGCGTAAAAAGCTGACCCGGTCACGGGTCAGCTTTTTGTATGTTTTCTATTATAAACGGAGTCGAATTCTTTTCCTTCCAGCGTCTTATCAAGAGTCAGCGGTTCATCACAGTACATGCATGCGTCGACTCTGCCAAGAATTTTCGTCGTTTTATTGCAGTTGGGGCAGGTTACCTGCACTGTACTCGTAGAAATCATCCCAATCCAAAAGTAGACTACGCTGCTTGAAATAACAAAAATAAAACCCAGTATCATAGCGATTGTCATTATAATAGGAGAAGTTCTGAAAAAGATACCAATGTACATAATAAAAATACCTACAAAAACGAGCGATAAAGCAAATGTTCTAATGCGATTAATTTTATTTGAAGCTTTCAGTGCCATTTTATTACCTCCCGGATATAATGATTATATCATATGAAAGTGCTTGCAAAAACTGTCTTCTCACATGATAATAGAAGATGCGCTTCATAAACGAAAAGAAGATAAATAGAAGCAGATTCTTAAAAAACATTTTTCTATAATAATTTTATCAATAACTATTGACTATCTAATTTAGATAATGGTATATTACACATTGTCGCCAAACGGCTTCCTGCTCTAAAGAAACACAGCAGATTAATTTTATAAATGTCATTGACATTAATTATTGAAAATGGTATCTTATAAAAGTCGCCAAAACACGACGGCAGCAAAAAACAGTGTCCTTTGAAAATGGAATGAAAACAACGCGCGAACAAGAAGTCGCGGCAGACAAGGTCTGCTGCGCAATGTAAGACCAGCAAGAACTAAGCATCAACTTTCATGGAGAGTTTGATCTTGGCTCAGGACGAACGCTGGCGGCGTGCCTAATACATGCAAGTCGAGCGCATGAACCCGGCGGACCTCTTCGGAGGGAAACCGGGGATTGAGCGGCGGACGGGTGAGTAACACGTGGGCAACCTGCCCTTCAGACGGGGATAACTCCGGGAAACCGGAGCTAATACCCGATAATCAAGCGATCTCCTGATCGGCTTGTAAAAGCATGGTCTTCGGACCATGCACTGGAGGATGGGCCCGCGGCGTATTAGCTAGTTGGAGAGGTAATGGCTCCCCAAGGCGACGATACGTAGCCGACCTGAGAGGGTGATCGGCCACACTGGGACTGAGACACGGCCCAGACTCCTACGGGAGGCAGCAGTAGGGAATCATCCGCAATGGACGAAAGTCTGACGGTGCAACGCCGCGTGAGTGATGAAGGTTTTCGGATCGTAAAGCTCTGTTGTGAGGGAAGAACAAGGGCGGTTCTAACAGGGCCGCCCCCTGACGGTACCTCACCAGAAAGCCCCGGCTAACTACGTGCCAGCAGCCGCGGTAATACGTAGGGGGCAAGCGTTGTCCGGAATTATTGGGCGTAAAGCGCGCGCAGGCGGTTCTTAAGTCTGATGTGAAAGCCCACGGCTCAACCGTGGAGGGTCATTGGAAACTGGGAACTGGAATGCAGAAGAGGAGAGTGGAATTCCACGTGTAGCGGTGAAATGCGTAGATATGTGGAGGAACACCAGTGGCGAAGGCGGCTCTCTGGTCTGTTATTGACGCTGAGGCGCGAAAGCGTGGGGAGCAAACAGGATTAGATACCCTGGTAGTCCACGCCGTAAACGATGAGTGCTAGGTGTTAGGGGTTTCGATGCCCTTAGTGCCGAAGCTAACGCATTAAGCACTCCGCCTGGGGAGTACGGCCGCAAGGCTGAAACTCAAAAGAATTGACGGGGGCCCGCACAAGCGGTGGAGCATGTGGTTTAATTCGACGCAACGCGAAGAACCTTACCAGGTCTTGACATCTTTTGCTACTTCTGGAGACAGAAGGTTCCCCTTCGGGGGACAAAATGACAGGTGGTGCATGGTTGTCGTCAGCTCGTGTCGTGAGATGTTGGGTTAAGTCCCGCAACGAGCGCAACCCTTAATCTTAGTTGCCAGCATTCAGTTGGGCACTCTAAGGTGACTGCCGGTGACAAACCGGAGGAAGGTGGGGACGACGTCAAATCATCATGCCCCTTATGACCTGGGCTACACACGTGCTACAATGGATGGTACAGAGGGATGCGAAACCGCGAGGTGGAGCCAATCTCGCAAAGCCATTCTCAGTTCGGATTGCAGGCTGCAACTCGCCTGCATGAAGCCGGAATCGCTAGTAATCGTGGATCAGCATGCCACGGTGAATACGTTCCCGGGCCTTGTACACACCGCCCGTCACACCACGAGAGTTTGCAACACCCGAAGTCGGTGAGGTAACCCTTTGGGAGCCAGCCGCCGAAGGTGGGGCAGATGATTGGGGTGAAGTCGTAACAAGGTATCCCTACCGGAAGGTGGGGATGGATCACCTCCTTTCTACGGAGCTTGATTCGTGGATCGACCCCGGACCACCGGTCCGGAGTGCGCGCAGTTGTTTTCATTCCATTTTGAGAGGATACCCTCTCGCAAGATGAACCCTGGTTCTTTGAAAACTGGATAGCGACAACGAAACAAAAAAGACCAAGCAAGCCCTGCATATGCAGGCGCCAGCTGTTTTTTTTGAAGGAAAAACGGTTAAGTAAGAAAGGGCGCACGGTGGATGCCTTGGCACTAGGAGCCGATGAAGGACGCGACGAACGGCGATACGCCCCGCGGAGCTGTAAGTGAGCTGTGAGGCGGGGATGTCCGAATGGGGGAACCCACTATCGTTAATCCGATAGTATTTCTACCTGAACACATAGGGTAGATAAAGGCAGACCTGGGGAACTGAAACATCTTAGTACCCAGAGGAAGAGAAAGCAAATGCGATTTCCTGAGTAGCGGCGAGCGAAACGGAATCAGCCCAAACCAGGATGCTTGCATCCTGGGGTTGTAGGACACTCCATCGGAGTTATCAAGATCAGCGATAGGCGAAGCGGCCTGGAAAGGCCCGCAGGATACGGTAACAGCCCGGTAGCCGAAATCGCTGATCCTCCGGAGTGGATCCTGAGTACGGCGGGACACGAGAAATCCCGTCGGAATCCGGGAGGACCATCTCCCAAGGCTAAATACTCCCTAGTGACCGATAGTGAACCAGTACCGTGAGGGAAAGGTGAAAAGCACCCCGGAAGGGGAGTGAAACAGATCCTGAAACCGTGTGCCTACAAGTAGTCGAAGCCCGTTTATGGGTGACGGCGTGCCTTTTGTAGAATGAACCGGCGAGTTACGATCGTATGCCAGGTTAAGCCGAAGAGGCGGAGCCGCAGCGAAAGCGAGTCTTCAACGGCGTATTAGTATGCGGTCGTAGACCCGAAACCGGGTGATCTACCCATGTCCAGGGTGAAGGTAGGGTAACACCTACTGGAGGCCCGAACCCACGCAAGTTGAAAATTGCGGGGATGAGGTGTGGGTAGCGGTGAAATGCCAATCGAACTCGGAGATAGCTGGTTCTCCCCGAAATAGCTTTAGGGCTAGCCTCGGATAAGAGTCCTGGAGGTAGAGCACTGATTGGACGAGGGGCCCTTACCGGGTTACCGAATTCAGTCAAACTCCGAATGCCAGAGACTTGTTGTCCGGGAGTCAGACTGCGAGTGCTAAGATCCGTAGTCGAGAGGGAAACAGCCCAGACCACCAGCTAAGGTCCCTAAATCCGCATTAAGTGGAAAAGGATGTGGAGTTGCTTAGACAACTAGGATGTTGGCTTAGAAGCAGCCACCATTGAAAGAGTGCGTAATAGCTCACTAGTCGAGTGACTCTGCGCCGAAAATGTACCGGGGCTAAATGCGGTACCGAAGCTGTGGAGGATCCCCCATCGGGGGATCGTGGTAGGGGAGCGTTCCAGGGGCTGTAAAGCCAGACCGTGAGGACTGGTGGAGCGCCTGGAAGTGAGAATGCCGGTATGAGTAACGAAAAGAAGGGTGAGAATCCCTTCCGTCGAAAACCCAAGGTTTCCTGAGGAAGGTTCGTCCGCTCAGGGTTAGTCGGGTCCTAAGCCGAGGCCGAAAGGCGTAGGCGATGGAAAACAGGTTTAAATTCCTGTACCACCTCCTTTCCATTTGAGCAATGGGGGGACGCAGGAAGGTAGGGCAAGCGTGCTGCTGGATATGCACGTCCAAGCCGTTAGGCCGAAGAGCAGGCAAATCCGCTCTTCATCAAGGCTGAGCGGCGATGGCGAGGGAAATTAAGTACCGAAGTTCCCGATCCTACACTGCCAAGAAAAGCCTCTAGCGAGGAAAAAGGTGCCCGTACCGCAAACCGACACAGGTGGGTGGGATGAGAATTCTAAGACGCGCGGGAGAACTCTCGTTAAGGAACTCGGCAAAATGACCCCGTAACTTCGGGAGAAGGGGTGCTCTTTCGGGTGAATAGCCCAGGAGAGCCGCAGTGAAAAGGCCCAAGCGACTGTTTATCAAAAACACAGGTCTCTGCGAAGCCGCAAGGCGAAGTATAGGGGCTGACACCTGCCCGGTGCTGGAAGGTTAAGAGGAGAGGTTATCCCCTTTGGGGAGAAGCTTTGAATTGAAGCCCCAGTAAACGGCGGCCGTAACTATAACGGTCCTAAGGTAGCGAAATTCCTTGTCGGGTAAGTTCCGACCCGCACGAAAGGTGCAACGACTTGGGCACTGTCTCAACGAGAGACCCGGTGAAATTATATTACCTGTGAAGATGCAGGTTACCCGCGACAGGACGGAAAGACCCCATGGAGCTTTACTGTAGCTTGATATTGGATGGTTGTACTGCTTGTACAGGATAGGTAGGAGCCTTGGAAGCCGGACCGCTAGGTTCGGTGGAGGCATTGGTGGGATACTACCCTGGCTGTACGACTATTCTAACCTCGGTCCGTGATCCGGATCAGGAACAGTGTCAGGTGGGCAGTTTGACTGGGGCGGTCGCCTCCTAAACAGTAACGGAGGCGCCCAAAGGTTCCCTCAGAATGGTTGGAAATCATTCGCAGAGTGCAAAGGCAAAAGGGAGCTTGACTGCGAGACCTACAAGTCGAGCAGAGACGAAAGTCGGGCTTAGTGATCCGGCGGTCCCGTATGGAAGGGCCGTCGCTCAACGGATAAAAGCTACCCTGGGGATAACAGGCTTATCTCCCCCAAGAGTCCACATCGACGGGGAGGTTTGGCACCTCGATGTCGGCTCATCGCATCCTGGGGCTGAAGTAGGTCCCAAGGGTTGGGCTGTTCGCCCATTAAAGCGGTACGCGAGCTGGGTTCAGAACGTCGTGAGACAGTTCGGTCCCTATCCGTCGCGGGCGTTGGAAATTTGAGAGGAGCTGTCCTTAGTACGAGAGGACCGGGATGGACACACCGCTGGTGTACCAGTTGTTCCGCCAGGAGCATCGCTGGGTAGCTACGTGTGGACGGGATAAGTGCTGAAAGCATCTAAGCATGAAGCCCCCCTCGAGATGAGATTTCCCATCACGCAAGTGAGTAAGATCCCTTGGAGATGACAAGGTAGATAGGTTTGAGGTGGACGTGCGGCGACGCATGGAGCTGACAATACTAATCGATCGAGGACTTATCCAACAACTTTTTCCATTCGGATGTCGCTATCCAGTTTTGAAGGAACCAGCCTTGTCCGGTGACGATAGCCAAGAGGTCCCACCCGTTCCCATGCCGAACACGGAAGTTAAGCTCTTGTGCGCTGATGATAATTGGGGGGCGACCCCCTGTGAAAGTAGGACGTTGCCGGGCTTTATATTATTCCACAGTAGCTCAGTGGTAGAGCTATCGGCTGTTAACCGATCGGTCGCAGGTTCGAATCCTGCCTGTGGAGCCAATGGAGAGCTGTCCGAGTGGCCGAAGGAGCACGATTGGAAATCGTGTAGGCGGTGTTAACCCGTCTCGAGGGTTCGAATCCCTCGCTCTCCGCCATTACATAATAGCTTTTAGGCCCGTTGGTCAAGTGGTTAAGACACCGCCCTTTCACGGCGGTATCACGGGTTCGAATCCCGTACGGGTCACCAATAATGGAGGATTAGCTCAGCTGGGAGAGCACCTGCCTTACAAGCAGGGGGTCGGCAGTTCGATCCTGTCATCCTCCACCATTATTTACAACATCGCGGGGTAGAGCAGCCTGGTAGCTCGTCGGGCTCATAACCCGGAGGTCGGAGGTTCAAATCCTCCCCCCGCAACCAAAATGGTCCGGTAGTTCAGTTGGTTAGAATGCCTGCCTGTCACGCAGGAGGTCGCGGGTTCGAGTCCCGTCCGGACCGCCATTTTATTTTTAAAGAAGTAGTTGTATTTTTCTATTGATACAGTATAAACTGTTCATAGAGAAAATATATGTATGGCTCGATAGCTCAGTCGGTAGAGCAGTGGACTGAAAATCCACGTGTCGGCGGTTCGATTCCGTCTCGAGCCACCACTTTTTTATGCCGGTCTAGCTCAATTGGTAGAGCAACTGACTTGTAATCAGTAGGTTGAGGGTTCAAGTCCTTTGGCCGGCACCATGTGGAGGGGTAGCGAAGTTGGCCAAACGCGGCAGACTGTAAATCTGCTCCCTCTGGGTTCGGCGGTTCGAGTCCGTCCCCCTCCACCATTTTTTATTCATATATAGGGGTATAGTTTAACGGCTAGAACGGCGGTCTCCAAAACCGCAGATGTGGGTTCGATTCCTACTACCCCTGCCAATATTAATTATGGCGGTTGTGGCGAAGTGGTTAACGCACCGGATTGTGGTTCCGGCATTCGTGGGTTCGATTCCCATCAGCCGCCCCATTTTTGTATTGGGCTATGGCCAAGCGGTAAGGCATCGGACTTTGACTCCGTGATGCGCTGGTTCGAATCCAGCTAGCCCAGCCATTTATGCGGAAATAGCTCAGTGGTAGAGCACCACCTTGCCAAGGTGGGGGTCGCGGGTTCGAATCCCGTTTTCCGCTCCATTTTTTAACGCGAGTCCCACACATAAAAGACCGCATTTCATAAATGGCGGCATAGCCAAGTGGTAAGGCAGGGGTCTGCAAAACCCCTATTCCCCGGTTCAAATCCGGGTGTCGCCTCCATACATCATTTTTACCTTTATAACCTGCCGGGGTGGTGGAATTGGCAGACACACAGGACTTAAAATCCTGCGGAGGGTGTACCTCCGTGCCGGTTCGAGTCCGGCCCTCGGCACCAACTTCATTAATTCATTGATATGGCGGTGTGGCGGAATTGGCAGACGCGCACGACTCAAAATCGTGTTCTTAACAGAGTGCCGGTTCGATCCCGGCCACCGCTACCATTCATTTAATAGCAGCTCAACAGCTCCCACTGCCGGGAGCTGTTTTTTATATTTTTGAGTGGAAATAATACAAAATCCTGGGCTGTTTCATGATATACTTAGAGAAATCACATATATTCATAATAGTAAGAATTTTCTAATTAATTTCCTTTTACATAAAAAGGGGGAATGCATATGAAGCCGGTCAAATCAAAAACGTCCATAAAGACAAGAGATCTGCATAAAGACCTGCATATTAACTATACACTGACACATACGATTCATTCGACAGTATTTATAACGTTTTTTTTCGAACAGAACGATAAAGAAGACTTTAAAACGATTATTTTAGAGCGGCTTCCCTCGAATTACCGGGCTTATATCGAAGGTAATATTAGAAACTGGTTCACGATTCCTGAAGAGATAAATGTGTATATTCATCATCGATATTAATAATAAAAACACACCCAGGAATGGATGTGTTTTTATTGTTTAGGTTGTTTTCTGAAAGGAGAAAACCGTCTGTTCATCATCTAAGATGGCGACGTCAGCTTCTCCACTGTGAATTTGATGAAACATTTTGGCAGAAGCTGCTAAAAGCTTTTCCGCCTCTTTTTTTGAAAGAGAAGGGGGAAGATAAAATAATTGAAGTGCCTCTGTAGTTTCCGTTGTTGTTTTTGTCCGGTTGGAATCGACAATCGGGCTTCCAAAGGCTCCAATATCGTCGGAAGAAACGATCTTATCTTTAAATGTATTGGTTCTTCCATTTAGTCCTTCGTACGTGTCGGCTTCTTCGCCGATTTTTACCGTAACCGTACCTTTTAATGCAGAAGCGTCATAAATACCGGCAGGAAGCATATATTGAATAGAAAAAAAGTTGTTTAAGTCAACGGCAGAATGAACAAAAGAAAGGTTTCCGTTTTTCTTTACCGCCCGCGCAAGAGATTCATGAGAAGGGCGGTACCTGGACGGATCTGTACCTGCTGCTTTAAAAATATGGCGCCACTCTGCGATGCCTTCTTTTTCTATAAGCGGCAGATCCTGCAGTTCAGTGTGAAGCGTTTCCTGGTAAAATTGAAGACGGCCTTTAATCATTTTAGGAGATTCCCCAACTATGATATCCTTATAATAGATTGCTCCTACTTTCAGTCCGGGAGCGGCATGTAGTAAAGATTGATCGAGCAGGACATGTGTTAACATCGAAAAACTCCTTTGTGTCTTAATAAAATGAGTTTACTATAGTATGGAATGAAGAAAAAGGGGAGACGGCGATTGCCAGGAGAAACACTGAAAGAAAAAATCACATCCTACGCAAAAGAAGTTGGCATTGATAAAGTTGGATTTGCATCAGCTGATCCATTTCTAACATTAAAAGACAGGCTGATCACGCAGCAGGAACTTCAGTACCAGTCAGGTTTTGAAGAGAAGGATATAGAGAAAAGAACCCATCCTTCCCTTCTTATGGAGGAAGGCCGAACGATTATTTCTATAGCGCTGGCCTATCCCTCCAAATTAAAAGATGCCCCTAAAAGCAAAAAAGGAGACAGGCGCGGTCTCTTCTGTCGTGCATCCTGGGGAGAGGATTATCACCACGTATTACGAGATCGTCTCAGCAAACTCGAACAGTATGTGAAAGAATTAGATCCACAGGCGCAGTGCCGATCAATGGTGGACACAGGAGAGCTCTCAGACAGAGCAGTCGCAGAAAGGGCAGGTATCGGGTGGAGCGCTAAAAACTGTGCCATTATCACTCCGGAATTTGGTTCCTACGTGTATCTGGGGGAAATGCTTACATCACTTGTGATTGAGCCGGACATTCCGCTGACAGATCAATGCGGCTCCTGCAATATCTGTGTTGATGCCTGTCCGACAGATGCTCTAATTCAGGGAGGACAGCTTGATGCTAATAAATGCATTGCTTTTTTAACACAGACAAAAGATATGCTTCCAGAACGATACCGGAAAAAGATCGGTAACCGGATATATGGCTGCGATACGTGCCAGCAGGTGTGTCCAAAAAACAAAGGGATCGACTTTCATCATCAGAAAGAATTTGAACCGGATCCGGAAACGGTGAAGCCGAATCTGAACTCACTTCTGCATATGAGCAATAAAGAGTTTAAAGAACGTTTCGGGTCTATTGCCGGTTCATGGAGAGGAAAAAAACCAATTCAGCGCAATGCAGTTATCGCTTTGGGCAACTTTAAAGAAGAATCCGCCGTGCCGGAGCTTGTCGAATTAATAAAAAGTGATCCGAGACCGGTCATCCGTTCCTCCTGTGCATGGACACTCGGGCAGATTGCCACCCCTGAGGCCGTGGTAGGGCTGGAGGAAGCCTATATGCTTGAACAGGAAGCAGAGGTGCTGACAGAACTGGAAACGGCGCTTGGCCTGCAGTGAATACAGAAAGGGGATGCTTGAATGAAAGATATGCTGTATTATACAGAGGTGACCAGTCCTATCGGTCCGCTGACGCTGTTTTCCTCCCATAAAGGGCTGATGGCCGTAAAGTTCGCCAATGCTGAAGAAGCAGTGCCTTTATTTAATATATGGGCATTGAAGGTAAGAGGTGCTGATTTTGAATTGGAAGAAAGTGCATCAGCGCTTAAGGAAGCAATGAAGCAGCTCAATGAATATTTTAATGGGGAACGAAAGGACTTTTCAATTACGTATGATTTAGAGGGCACACCGTTTCAAAAAGCCGTATGGGAAGCACTCATTGATGTCCCTTACGGAAAAACGGCCTCATATAAAGAAATTGCGGCGTCTGCAGGCTCAGAGAAAGCTGTAAGAGCCGTAGGAAACGCCAACAACAAAAACCCAATCCCTATCATGATACCGTGTCACCGCATTATAGGAAGCAATGGGGCGCTTGTAGGGTACGGCGGCGGAATGAACAAAAAAATCTATCTGCTGGAAATGGAAAAAGAACAGATGAAACTACAGTTGGAAACTAAGTAGGCACGAGAGAAAGGAAACATGAAATGAGCAACCATATCGTACTTTATCAGCCGGAGATTCCAGCCAACACTGGGAACATAGCAAGAACCTGTGCAGGCACCGGCACACATCTCCACCTGATTCGCCCTCTTGGATTTTCCACTGAGGATAAAATGCTTAAAGAGCCGGCTGTGACTACTGGCCGGATGTTAAGATACATTATTACGATTCGTTTGATGAATTAACCGAAGTCTTCCCCAAGGGAATATTCTATTTTATCGAAACAGTAGGAAGCAGAACATATTCATCCGTTGATTACAGCAGAACGGATGAAGAACTTTTCTTTGTATTTGGAAAAGAGACAAAAGGAATTCCGCAGGAGCTCATCGACCGTTATGCGGATACATGCCTTAAAATCCCTCAAAACGACTTAATTCGTTCGCTTAATTTATCCAATACGGCAGCTATTATTATTTATGAAGTACTGCGCCAGCAGAATTTCCAGCAGTTAACGTAAAATGACAGGCCCTTTCAAAGGCCTGTCATTTTTACATGGTAACGTTATCAATTTTTACTTTTTGTGAGCCTTCTCATCCACTCCGGCGGTGAAAATAGAAGCTAGAAACATAACGCAGATACCAAGAAGCAGAAGTAGTTTCATATTCATCGTCCTTTCTTATGTAGCAGACTATACTCTTAGTATAACCTACGGATCCCGGTGTGTGAAATGGTATCTGGATTACCACTCTTTATGTTGTTATAATAAATAAAGAATCATTCGAAAAAACAGGAGGCGTCAAAACATGTATGTAGTTATGAACGAGTTAAATGTGCCGGCACCTGCGCGCGGTCAAATGAAAGAGAGATTTGGAAAAAGCGCTGAAAATATGAAAGAGGTGGAAGGCTGCCTGGATTTCATGTTTTTAGAACAGGAAAAAGAGGAAGCTCCTCTTGTTGTATTTACGAAGTGGGAATCTAAAGAGGCGTACCAGAACTGGCTTCATAGTGATCAGTTTAAGAATGCCCATAAAGAAAAGCGGGAATCAAAAGAAAAGAGCCCGGCTTCTGGAAACGAATTAAAAGAATTTGAAGTCGTTCATCATTTATAATATAAAAGCCTGCAGCGCTGCTGCGGGCTTTTTAAAAGAAAAGGTTGCCACCGTATGAAAAACATATTTAACAAGTCATTTTCCCTTGTTCGCCATTCTTCTTTTCAGTTTATCCTTTGCAGTTTATACAGAAAGGCAGGTAAGCAGCCTTCTCCAGGATATTGGATTATACCAGGGTATGATGGAAGTCATGTCGGAAGCAGGCATTAAAATAAGTATTCTATTGTTTTGTATGCTTTTCTACTTTATGCTTTTCGCGGCGTTTAAACTCGTAGCAGGAACCATACTCGAGCTTTCCCTGTTGTTTTTTTCAAAAGACCAGGAAGGGGAGGCACTCCGACAGATCAGAGGGGGAAGTTGGATTTATCTCGGTGCCGGCCTGATTTCGCTTCTTCTTGTTTCTTCAGCTGCTGCGCTTGGCGGTCTTTTATTACAGCTGCGATTATCTATTTTACTTATTTTCTTTTTCGAACCAGGCATTTTATCTCGGCCCCTGGATTAATGGGCGTACTGTTTCTGCATGGAAGCTTTTGGACCGTGCTGTTCTTGTCTATCGGCTATGCCGGTCTTCGTCTGTATAACAGCTTCATCGAAAGCCTTCCTGCCTTGTAAAAACCCCTCATTCCATTACCTGTTTCCACCATACCAGAGCCGGCTTTTCTCCCTCTATTGCAGAGAGAGAGGCCGGCTGGTCCTTTCCAATCCAGACCGCGGTAGTATAGCGTTCATTGTATCCGGCAAACCATAAGTCTTTTTCTTCGTTTGTCGTCCCGGTTTTCCCACCATAGCTTTCGGCATTTATGCGAGCCTCCGTGCCTGTTCCAGTGACCATGACTTCCTTCAGCAGTATACGCATTTCCTGATTTGTCTGCTCTGACCAGACTTGTTTTGTTTTGTCTTTCCATTCATATAATATCCGTCCGTCTTCATCCTGCACACTTGAAATGGCTCTTGCCGGAATATACGCTCCCTGATTTGAGAAAGCAGTATAGGCATTAGTGAGCTCGAGCGGACTGACTCCCTGCCTGAACCCGCCCAGGGAGGAAGCTGGCGTTTGATCAGCAGAAGTTACGTTAGAAAACGAAAAACTCTCCAGGTATGAAAAAGATTCACTGATTCCGGTCTGTTCGAAAAGCCGGACGGCTGACGTATTGTAGGAGGCAGCGAGTGCCTGTTTCAATGAGACCGGCTGGGTGGTGCCTGCCTGCGATACACAATACTCGTTGATACATATGTCTTTTGTGTCTATCTTTGTTGTAGAGGAAGCTTCAAACGTGTCTATATAAGGCGCATAGACGAGAAGCGGCTTGATAGTGGAACCAGGCTGCCGGTAAGCTTGAAACGCCCGGTGGAATTCGCCGCTTTGATAATCCCTGCCCCAACGGCAGCAATAATTTTATGATTTACATGATCAATAGTCACAGAGGCGGCTTCTGTTGTTTCATCCTGAAGAACAGAGCCGGCTGCTTTATCCTGGGCGTCTTGAAAATCGCTGTCAAAATGAGTATAAATGTGAATCCCGCTGTCAATTAATTCTTCGACACGTTGATCAAGCTCTTCCGATACCGCTTCTTTGTCATTCTCCGCTGCCGCTTCTGCTTTTTGGAAGTATCCTTCTTTTTCTGCCACCAGTTCACGGAATTCGTTTTTTACGAGTTCTTCGTAATCCGGTGAAACAGAGGCTCTTGTCTGCGGCTCTGTAACGGTAATGGAGACATCCAGTGCCTGTGCATATTCATCCTCCGAGATGTGTTCCATATCCAGCAGCTTCTGAAGAATCCAGCCCTGACGCTCTATCGTATTTTCTTTATTATCAACAGGGTCATAGTAAGTGGGATTAGCGGGGATTGCTGCTAAAAAAGCTGTTTCCCCCAAATTGAGTTCACTGCTCGATTTAGAGAAGTAGGATTGGCTGGCTGTTTCGAAGCCGTAAATACCACGGTTAAAGTAAATCGTATTAATATACATCTCCAGGATTTCTGCTTTTGAAAATTCATTTTCCAGTTCTACTGCATAAAGAACTTCCGCAATTTTGCGCTCATACGTCTGGCCGTGGTGCAAAAACAGGTTTCTCGCCAGCTGTTGTGTGATCGTACTGGCTCCTTCTTCGATAGAACCGGCATTGGCATTGGTCAGCACTGCCCGAAGCACTGCCGATGCATCCAGACCTTTATGTTCAAAAAACTGCTGATCTTCTGTAGAAAGAAAAGCCTGCTTAACGATCTCAGGAGTTTTGGTTTGTTTTGTATACAGCCGGTTCTGATCGTTGTGCCATTCAGCGAGGATATCATTGTCGGCTGCATAAACAAAGCTGTTTGTTGGTATTTGAAAAGTCTCTTTATCTATAAGGTGATCCAGGGTTTGAGAAGGAGAGGTATAGTCGTTGCTTTCTGCAGCAATAGCGGCCGTCAGAAAAGCAGTAAGAGTGAGAAGCATTACAATAAAAAGCGTCCCGGCTTTTTTGTTCAAAGGAGTTCCTACTTTCTTTCCAGCGTTCTTTTTCTTTATATCGGCAGTAATCCGAAAATAAAAAGAAAAACCCTCCTTTTTAGGAGAGTTTAACTGGAAGCAGGTGTTTCGAGAGCAGGAGTCGGATAAAAGGAGGTGCTTTCTTCAATCCGCCGAATCATAAAGGGCTGATTGTTTTCATCAATTTCAATAGGAAAAACATCAATTTCTTCTTCCATTTCCGATGTTTCTTCCGCACTTGTCCCCTGGAAAGAAAGCTCGAGCACCTGATTGGCAATAACAGGCTGCATGGTGACCGGTGCATCTCTTCTCCAGGATATCGTCTCCCCATTGTCGATATAAAAAGATTGTTTATATCCGCCCAACAGGGAATTGGAAGCAGATGACTCCAATTCCTGATCTACATAAAGAGTGTAAATGCCGCCCCGTTCCATTTCTTCAGCAGGAGGAATAATTTTAACTTCCTGATCCGTTGTAAGAACAAGGACAGAGTTTAATTTTTCGTCATTTTCATCGGTAATATAAATATTTTCCTCTGTGAGAGAGTCAGGGTTGACTGCCTGATTTAAGGTAAGTGTCCAAATCTCGTCCCTGGCTATTTTTACCGGCGTGTCTACATCTTTAAATGTGCTGCTGTTTTTTACTTCATACATTTCTACATTTTCTATTTCATCGGTATGGCTGTCGAGAGAAGCTGTGTCTGTTGGATAAACAGAGTGTTCAATATTGAATTCCTCTGGATCCGGATAGCGCAGAGAATAGTATATCTGCAGTGTGTTCTCGCTTATATTCGTTTGTTCAATATTTATTCTATAGCCTGTTGAGTTTTTTTCCCCCCATGCCATAGAAAGTTCCTCATCATTTAGAGAATAAGATAATCCCGGCGGGGAGGTATTTACTTCATCAGCCATGGAGTCCAGGGTAACCATAGATGCATGGCCCGGAAAAATAGAGAACGCGAGAACTATGGAAAAAAGAACCCATAGTGTCTTCATACAATATCCCCTTATTATTACGTATCATTTAAAATTTATAATAGTCCTTTAGTCATTGTTACACATTTGTTACATAATTTTTCATTTTAAGCTATAGTATTGATTTTATCCTATATGACCGTCAACTAGCAACTTCTATTTATCGAAAGACAATGATTGTTCTTGTAAATCAATAGTGATACATTATAATAGATATGAAACGGAGGAAAAGAAATGAATAATATCGCCCGTGAGATATGGGACTGGGTCAAAACATTTATTATCGTTATATTAGTCGTACTTATCGTAAGGCAGTTCTTATTCGCTAACTACATGGTGCATGGAGAATCCATGATGCCTACAATAGAAAATGGAGAACGTCTAATTATTAATAAAATTGGATATGAATTTGGAGAACCCGATCGTTCGGATATGATTGTTTTTCACGCTGATGAGCAGAGTGATTATATTAAGAGGGTAATCGGTGTTCCTGGAGATCATATCGCATTTGAAAATGACGTTTTGTACGTGAACGGTGAAGCACAGGACGAAGCTTATCTGGAGCCTTATAAGGAACAGGCATCTGACGCAGGATTATTTACACAGGATTTCACGTTAGAGGAGCTTACAGGACAGAGTACGGTACCGGAAGGTTCTGTATTTGTAATGGGGGATAACCGTCTAAACAGCATGGACAGCCGCCAGCTCGGATTTATTGAGTCAGAGGAAATTGTAGGAAAAGCCAATCTGCGTTACTGGCCGATTGAAGAGTTCACTTTAATAGGATAAGAGCAGGAAGCACCCTCTGAAAAAGAGGGTGCTTTTTCTATTATTCCGACTATTTTAAGAGACCGTTTTCTTTAGTAACAAGTGATTGACGGCGTATTTACAGAAAGGGTACAATAACTACCGTTCGTTAGTTTTGAAAGGCGTGTTTAATAATGAAGAAAGACGAAGTGAAGCAGGAAGCGCTGAAATTGTTTGCAGATAATGGATATGATGGCATGAGTTTATCTGATCTGGCCGAACAGCTTGGAATGAAAAAACCATCCTTATATAATCACATTGAAAGCAAGGAATCTTTATTCCTTGATATCGTAAATGAAGTATTTTGTTCGTACGTAGAATATGTAAAAGACTCGATATCATTAAAAAACAAAAGCAATGTAGAATACCGGCTGAAAGAAGTGTTAACCTCCACAGCCCGATTCTTAAGCTCTAAAGACAAAGGGATGCTCTATATGAGAGTGTTAACATTTCCTCCGAGGCATTTACAGCCGGTCATATTGGAAAAATTCTCGGCCTACGAAGGAGAAACCGACAGCCTGCTTGTTACCCTTTTAGAAGAAGGAATGACCCAGCAGGAAATTCAGCAGGGAGATACAGCAACGTATCTGCAGGCGTTTTACGTTATTTTAGATGGAATTGCAACAGAAATGTATATTTATGATGCGGAAACAGTAGAAAAGAAAACAGAAGCGGCATGGTTTGTTTTTCTGGAACGGAATCCGTTACAGCGGTTAGGTGGGATAGTAATGGAATGGATTGGATGGTATTTAGGAATATTTGTAATGGCTGCAACTCCATGGCTTGAACTGATTGTAGTCATTCCAATAGGGATAGGAGCGGGGCTTCATCCTGTTCCGGTAGCAATAGTGTCGTTTTTAGGAAACGCCCTGCCGGTACTGCTCATTATTTATGGCATGGACTGGATAAGAAAAAGACAATGGTATCAACGCTTTGTTCAAAAGCGAAAAGATAAAGCGGACACAAAATGGGAAAATGCTGATCCGAAAAAATTGGCAAAGAAAGAAAAGCGTCAGGAAAGAATGAAGCGGATTTTCGATAAGTACGGGATTCCGGGGATTGCTCTGGCCGGCCCGGGAATTACTGGAATCCATTTAGCGACTGCTCTGGCAATGGGCTTTCAGGGGGCAGAAAGCAGATTGTATTGTGGATGAACGCCAGCCTTGCTATATGGACGATTGCGATGACGATTGCTTCTGTAACGGGAATTGACTGGCTCATGCGCTGGTTTGGATAAAAAGAAAAGCTGTACTGCCTAAAGGGGCAGTGCAGCTTTTTTTTGGGAATTCCTGATTACTGCCAGTGGGTCTCGATAAATTCATCCCGTCCTGACTGCTTTCTATCTTCTTTATATTCTTTTTCGTGGGTTTTATAAAAGTTCTGGTGATACGCTTCTGCTGGATAAAAAGCCGCGGCTGGTTTTATTTCTGTAACGATAGGTTTAGAGAATTTTCCACTCTGCTCCATATCCTGTTTGGACTGGAGGGCTGCTGCTTTCTGATCAGCATTATGATAAAAAACAGCGGTGCGGTACTGCGGTCCGCGGTCATGGAACTGTCCGCCGTCATCAGTAGGATCAATCTGCGGCCAGTAAAGCCTGAGCAGCTTTTCATATGGAAATAAAGAAGGGTTGAATTCAATCTGTACCGCTTCGTAATGACCGCTTTCTCCTGTTTTTACATCTTCATAAGACGGGTTATCTACATGGCCCCCTGTATAGCCGGAGGTAATACTGAGGATGCCTTCAAGTTCATCAAAAGGCTGAACCATGCACCAAAAGCATCCGCCGGCAAATGTAGCTTTTTCGTAATCCACAGTCTGTGACATTCATATCGTCTCCTTTTCAGCCAAATTGTAGCACATTCGGCAGATATTTTTACAATAGAATGCTCTTACTTACGTTAAAGGGTTGAAGGAAAAGCCGTAAAAGCGTAAAATGACAAAATATTGCTACCATTTGGTACATAATACAGGAGGACGAAGAAAATGGATCAGATGACTTTATTTGTGAACAAATATTTTGCTGTTTTTGTGCTGGCAGCTGCAGGAGCAGCTTTTATTCTGCCGGACGTATTTGTAGGAATTACAGCGTATATTACGCTGCTGCTTGGTATTATTATGTTTGGTATGGGAATGACGTTAAAAGGAGCAGACTTTGGTATTATCGCCAAAAAGCCATTTCCGGTTATTGTAGGTGTGATCGCTCAATTTGTAATCATGCCGACTGCCGCTTTTGTCATTGCACTGGCCATGCAGCTGCCGCCCGAAATTGCAGCCGGCCTAGTGCTGGTTGGTGCTTCACCGGGAGGAACGGCCTCTAACGTAATGGTCTATCTGGCGAAAGGGGATGTAGCGCTGTCTGTTGCTATGACATCGGTTTCTACCATATTAGCGGTAATCATGACGCCGCTGCTGCTTTTATTGTTCGCTAATACGTGGCTGCCAGTGGATGCAGGGGGGATGCTGCTTTCTATTGTGCAAGTTATATTAATTCCGATTACGCTTGGCATCGCAGCAAGAAAACTGCTGCCGGCCTTCGTAGAAAAAGGGACAAAGGTGCTTCCTATTATTTCAATGGCCGCTATTGTAGCGATCGTAGCAGGAGTATTAGCTGCAAATAGAGAAAATGTAATAGAGACAGGTGCACTCGTTATCGCTGCCGTCATTCTTCATAATGGTTTCGGCCTGCTTCTAGGCTATACGGCTGCTATGTTTATGGGGCTGAACCAGGCCCAGCGCCGAGCTGTATCGCTTGAGGTGGGGATGCAGAATTCCGCACTGGCCAGCCAGCTGGCTACTGTTCATTTCACACCGCTTGCTGCGCTTCCGGCCGCCGTATTTTCCGTCTGGCATAATATTTCGGGACCGCTTCTTGTCTCGTGGTGGGGAAGAAAAAACCGCCCATAAAAAGAAGGAGGAAGAGCATACTTGTTTGCTAAATTGGGAATACTTGTATTATGGGCTCTCTCTGTAGGGTACTTATTATTTTTTGCACCAGCAGAAGAGCAGTATACGATGGATCAGATGCAGGCCCTTTTTACATTTGAACAAACCAGCATGAATCCGCTGGTTATTGCTTTATTTAATTCTCTGGGAGTGTGGCCGCTTCTTTTCACTGCTTTTTTGTTTACGGATCCCGGCGGAGGCAGGATGAAAGCGTGGCCGTTTGCCGTTCTTTCCTTTGGAGCCGGTGCGTTTGCGCTGATGCCTTATATCGCTCTTCGAAAGGAATCTCCGCGTCTGGTAAAGCCGGGTGCGGTTGGGAGTGTGACCGGCTCGAAAGTATTTGCGGTCCTGCTTGTGCTTCTCTCGGCCGCATTGATTATATTCGCTGTCGGAAACTTTCAGCCGGGCGGGTTATGGGACGCCTTTTGGTCTTATCATTTAGTACACACAATGGTTATTGACTTTGTATTATTCGCACTACTGGCGGTATACATGATAAAAAAAGATGCAGAAAAGCGGCACGTAACGCTTACGCCGAAGCAATGGGTGTTATTCAGCATTCCGCTGCTTGGAACGGCGCTGTATCTCCTGTACCGGCCGGGCTGGAAAAAAAGCAGGTATTCTTACAAAAAAGATAGGAGAAAAAAATGACAACGTTAAAATGGGGCATTTTAGGACCAGGTACGATATCCATTAATTTTTCCAAAGCGATAAAAGCGGTAAATGGGCATGTGCACGCCGTAGCGTCAAGGAGTCCGGAACGGGCGCAGGCCTTTGCGGATACGTATGGTATAGATCATGCGTATGGAAGCTATGAAGAGCTTCTGGAAGACGAGGAGATAGATGTTGTTTATATAGCAACCCCGCATTCCCACCACTTTGAATGGGTAATGAAAAGCCTGGAGAAAAACCGTCATGTTTTCTGCGAAAAAGCCATTACAGTAAATGACGGACAGCTGCAGATTTTAAAAAAAGAAGCAGAAACAAGAGGACTTATCCTGGCGGAAGCTATGACGATTTACCACAACCCTCTTCATAAAAAAATAAAAGCGTTTATCGAAGAAGGCGGAATCGGTAAAGTTAGTATGATAAATGTGACGCTTGGTATGTTTAAAGACTTTGATGAAACCGACCGCTTTTTCAATAAGGATCTGGCCGGGGGAGCGCTTCTTGATATCGGGACCTACGCTTTAACGTTTGCCAGATATTATTTAACCGAACAACCGAATGAAATTACTACCCTCGGAACGACCGCTTCTACAGGAGTGGATGAACAATCAGGTATTGTATTGAAAAACGAGCATCAGGAAGTAGCCGTTGTATCGCTCGCTCTGCGGGGAGCGATGCCTAAGAAAGGACTGATTACCGGCTCAAAAGGATATATTGAAATGGATAATTTCCCTCGCGCCGCCCGTGCAGATATTGTTTATAACGATGGAACGACAGAAACGATGGAAGCAGGAGAAACCGCCGAAGCACTTCAATACGAAGTGGAAGGTATGAATCAGATGGTAGTAAACCGCAGTAACGATGGTACACTCGAACTGACATCCGATGTGATGAAGATTATGGATGAAGTTCGGGAACAATGGGGACTGCGCTTCCCCGGTGAATAACAAAAAAGATGAGCCCCGTCGGCTCATCTTTTTTAAGATTGTTGAGAAAAAGAAGAAAAATAAACAGGGGATGACTCCTGCAGAACAGCCATAGGTGAAGATAAAGAGGCGTCTTTCCCTCTTTAGCTGAGGCATGGCCTGCGGAAAGCACCCCTGTACAGATCTTTGTATAAAATACGTATTTTTTAGCTTGTATCTATAAACGGATTTATTTCTTTGCAGGAGCGGGGATGTAAGGGGAAATATTCCAGATTTCAGACGCGTACTGCATAATGGTACGGTCGCTGGAAAATTTACCGGAGTGGGCAATGTTGGTAATACTCATCTCCTGCCATTTGTTCCACTGCTGGTACGTCTGATCAATCATTTCCTGAGCTTCTACATAACTCTCAAAATCCTTTAGAACGAAATATTCATCGTTATCGCGGAGCAGGTGGTAGTAAATATCTTTGAAGGCAAGCTCATCCTGTCCAAAAAAGCCATCATGCAGCTGATCGATCATATGATGAAGCCGCTTATCACTTTGATAAAGGGATTTCGCGCTGTAGCCGCCTGTCCGGTGCAGCTCTTCAATTTCGGATTCTTCCATACCGAATAGGAACATATTCTGTGAACCTACCATATCTTTTATTTCTACATTCGCGCCGTCGAGTGTTCCGAGCGTCAGAGCACCGTTCATCATAAGCTTCATGTTTCCGGTACCGGAGGCTTCTTTTCCGGCGGTGGAAATCTGCTGGCTTACTTCTGCAGCCGGGATGATCATTTCGGCCAGGCTGACATTGTAATTTTCAAGAAAGACGATTTTGATTTTATCGTTAATCGAGGCGTCATTGTTGATCTGATCTGCAGCAGAAACGATCAGCCGGATCACCTGTTTGGCGAAGTGATAGCTTGGCGCAGCCTTTGCTCCAAATATAAAGGTCCGGGCCGGAATATCCGCCTGAGGGTGATCTTTTAAGTACAAATAGCGGTTTATGACATAAAGAATATTAAGAAGCTGACGCTTGTAGCCGTGAAGCCTTTTAATCTGCACATCAAATATAGAGCGGTCATCAATAATCAGGCCGGTTTTCTGTTTAATATAACGGGCCAGGTTCTGTTTATTGAATTGTTTTACTTCAAACAGCTTCTGCTGAAATGAAGCATCATTACCATAACGGAGCAGCTTAATAAGATCTTTAGGGCGCTCTTTCCATTCCTCACCAATAGAAGAATTGATCAGGGAGCTCAGCTCCGGATTGGCCTGGATCAGCCAGCGCCGGTGGGTAATCCCATTTGTTTTATTATTGAATTTTTCCGGATAAAGTCCGTAAAATTGTTTCATTTCTGTTCTTTTAAGAATTTCAGTATGCATTTTGGCGACACCATTCACGCTGTAGCTCCCAACGACAGCCAGATGCGCCATGCGTACCTGACCGTAGCTGATAATGGCAAGTTCGTGAATGACCGGCCGGTACTCTGGATGATCATGATATACCATCTGGCAGAAGCGTTCATTGATTTCTTCTGTAATCATAAAAACACGAGGAAGCAGCTCGGAAAATAAAGGAACGGGCCATGTTTCCAATGCTTCGCTTAAAATAGTGTGGTTCGTATAGGCTACTGTATTGGTAGTGACATGCCAGGCTTCATCCCAGCCAAGTCCTTCCTCATCCATAAGCAGACGCATTAATTCCGGTACAACTAGAGAAGGGTGGGTATCGTTAATTTGTATGCTGATATATTCATGAAGTCTGGCGCAGGAATGGCCGGTCCGCTGCTTGAAAAGTTTTAAGATGGTCTGAAGGCCGGAGGATATAAGGAAATACTGCTGCTTCAGACGCAGTGTTTTCCCATCCATATTGGAGTCATCAGGATATAGAAATTCAGATATTCTTTCAATTGAACGCTTGGACTCTAAATGGTCATAATAGCTTTGCTTGTCTCCGGCGTAGAATGCTGTGTCATTTTCAAGAGGCTCTGCGCTCCAAAGTCGGAGCGTGTTGATGGTTTCGTTGTTATAGCCTTTTATTGGCACATCATATGGAACAGCGGCAACTTTTTCATCATTTAGAAGAGAGACTTTAATTTTTCCATTCTCTTCATACGTGTGCACACGCCCGCCAAAGGAAATGACTGCGCGCAGATCAGGACGTTTCGTTTCCCAGACGTAAGGCTCACGAAGCCAGTAGTCAGGAAGTTCCACCTGATTGCCGTCGACAATTTTCTGCTCGAACAGACCGTATTTATAGCGGATACCGTAGCCGTGGCCTGGAATCTGCAGCGAAGCCATGGAGTCGAGAAAGCAGGCAGCCAGTCTTCCTAATCCACCATTACCGAGCCCTGCGTCGTGTTCGCATGCGAATATTTCCTCTGGAATAAATCCAAGATTGGTAATGGCTGTTTTCATCGGGTCGAGCCAATGCATATTTAAAAGATTGGATTCCAATAACCGTCCCATCAAAAATTCCATCGAGAAATAATAGACGGTACGTGGGTTCTGCTCCTTATAGCGCTGAGTTGTCTGCAGCCATTCGCTGTTAAGATTTTCTTTGACGATAGAGCTTACCGCTATATACATTTCTCTTGGAGTCGCTTCACTGCTGGTTGTACCCAGCTTTTTTTCCAGAGTATAGCAGATAGAATCCTGGAGCTTTTGTTCATTCATAATGAGTCACTTCTCCTTTTATCATGAAAGCTGCTGGTACAAGTCCTGATATACACGGGCAGACGTCTTCCAGTCCACTTCCGCTTTATAAATATTGTCCAGCAGGCTGGACCACTGGCTGCCATCTGCGTAAACAGAAAGAGCATGGTCGATGCAGCCCAGCATTTCATATGCATCAGACTGATGGAAGGTGAATCCATTTCCAGTACCATTCTCTGGATTAAAAGGATGAATCGTGTCTTTCAATCCACCGGTTTCTCTTACAATCGAAACGGTTTCGTAGCGGAGGGCAATAAGCTGGCTTAAGCCGCACGGCTCGAATCTGGAAGGAATAAGCAGAAAGTCAGCTCCGGCATACATTCTTCTGGCAAGACCTTCATCAAAATATGTTCGTATCGAGGCCTGCTCCGGATAATGAGTGGAAATATCCCGAAAATACTGCTCTAGGCCGGGATCTCCCGTACCAAGCAGCACGAATTGAATATTGCGCTCCATTAATTCCGGGAAAATATCAGCTACAAGCGGCAGTCCTTTTTGGTCTGCAAGTCTTGTCACCATAGCAATAAGAGGGATGTCACCATTTACTGGAAGACCCAGCTCGGCCTGAAGGCTTTCTTTATTTTTGCGTTTTCCTTCAGGTGAGTGCTGGTAAGGATGCGGGATGTAAGAATCATTGGCCGGATCATACGAAGCTGTATCAATGCCGTTTAGCACACCGTGCAGAATATCTGACTTATCCGTCAGCAGAGAGTGCATGCCCTCTCCAAAAAATGGGCTTTTAATCTCTTCAGCATAGGTAGGGCTTACCGTAGTAATTAAATCACTGTGATGAACAGCTGCTTTCAGGCAGTTAATTAATCCGTTCCACTCCATACCAAAGTAATGCTCTCCGCTTAAATTAATAAGATCATCAAAGGCAGAATTCTGCAGAATACCCTGGTACTGAAGGTTATGGATTGTAAATACTGTTTTGTAATGAAGGCCGTACGCTTTAAGAAAAGCGGGAACGAGACCTGTCTGCCAGTCATGGCAGTGAATAATATCGGGCTCTTCTTCCATGTGGGGAAGAGACGCAATAACAGCCTTGGAGAAAAATACAAACCGCTCACCATCATCGTAGTAGCTGTAAATATTAGCACGGTCAAAATAGTAGTTATTTTTTATGAAATAATACGTAATTCCTTTTTCGTTTAATTTAAGTAAATCTGCACGCTGTCGGCGCCAGCCCAAATGAATCGTTATGTCGGTTTTAACAAGCTCGAGCCTGTCAGCAAAATGGTCTTTCATAAACTGGTTATAATACGGCAGAATTACCTGAATATGATCATCACTTGTTTCTTTTAAAGCATGAGGGAGGGCACCCCACATCGCGAGGCCCCCTGTTTTAAAAAATGGCTGTGATTCAGAAGCGGCAAATAAAAGATTCATCTGACTTCTCTCCTTATATAACTGAACGTTTAGCTATGACATACGGACGGTCTTCAATACCCTTTAGTGTCGTTCCACTGGCAATGGTGCTGTCTTTATCAATGATAGAGTAATCTATCGTTGAATCAGCTTTAATGTGGCAGCGCTGCAGGATAATGGAATCCTTTACTACGGCACCTTTTTCTACAGTCACTCCTCTGAAGAGAATACTGTTTGATACTTCTCCTTCTATTGTACATCCATTGGCTACGAGCGAGTGATTTACTTCCGCATCTTCCCCGTATTTGGTTGGCGGCTCATCTTTTACTTTTGTATAGATACGCTGGTTCTCAAAGAAGAGTGTCTGATAATGATCGGTATTAAGCAGACGCATATTTTGTTTATAGTAGCTTTTCAGCGACTGGATAAACGCCGTATAGCCTTCATGATGATACGTTTGAATAGATAGTTTATTTAAATTGTCTTTAATACCGTTTAAGAAGAAATTCTCTTTTTCGCTGTTAATGCATTCATCCACGAGTTCCAGAAGAAGACTTTCTTAATGATATACATTCCGGTGAAAATAGATGGCAGGCTTCTATCGTGCGAAAATGCAGTAACTGCTCCAGTTTCATCTGTCTGCAGCTTAAGGTAGCTGTTATCTTCTCTGTCTTCATCAGAAAGGCTGGCTGATATTAATGTAACGTCTGCTTTGGAAGAAAGGTGAAGATCGAGTGCTTCCGAAATAGGGAGGTTCATAATACATTGGCTGCCGCTTAAGAAAACATATTCGGCTGAACTTCTTTCAAAGAAATCGCGGTTATTATGAAAGTGCTGCAGGTCGCCGCGGGAAATATCAGACGGATCGTTCCAGTCCGGCGGGAGTATAAAAAGCCCGCCGCGCTTTCTATCGAGATCCCAGTCGGAACCTGTGCCCAGATGGTCCATAAGAGACCTGTACTTTTCACGCGCGAAAATAGCAATGTCATGAATATTTGCATTACTCATATTGGAAAGAGTAAAGTCAATCAGCCGGTATCTCCCGGCAAAAGGAACGGCTGCTCCGCTTCTAAAATATGTTAACTCATTAAGGTTGCTGTACTCCGAATCCAAATTTATAACACCCATCATTTTAGCCATAGTCTAGCCTCCTATTATTATCGTTGATTGCTTGGCAGAAATTGTTTAAACGAAGTATCGTTGTCGACGACCATACAATCTTCTGCTTTATCGAATGCAATAACGCAGTTATCGGGAATCACGGTCCCAGGCCGGACAATAACTTTTTCCAGCGTAACATTACTGCCTATTTTCACTTCCGGCATAATGACCGAGTCTTTAATAGTGGAGCCTTCTTCTACACGGACTCCCTGGAAAAGGACAGAGCGCTTGATATGACCAAGCACGTGGCAGCCTTCATTAATAAGTGAATTGGAAACGGTCGACTCTTTTCCCATATAGTGTGGCGGCTGATTAGGGTTTACCGTATATATTCTCCAGCTTCTGTCATGGAGGCGAAGCCCTGAGTTCTGATCAAGCAGGTCCATGTTTGCTTCCCAGTAGCTTTTAATCGTTCCAACATCTTTCCAGTAGCCGTGAAAGGAAAATGCTTTTAATTTGCGTTCATCTTCGAGCATCATTGGAATAATATCTTTTCCGAAATCATGACTGGATTCAGAATTTTCTGCGTCTTTAATCAAATAATCACGCAGGGAGGACCAGGTAAATATATAAATACCCATAGAAGCCAGGTTGTTTTTAGGTTCTTTCGGTTTTTCCTGGAATTCAATAACTTCCATCTGTTCATTTGTATTCATGATGCCAAAACGCGAAGCATCTTCCCATGGCACTTCAAGAACCGAGATGGTGGCATCGGCATTTTCCTTTTTGTGCTGTTCGAGCATAGCATCGTAGTTCATTTTGTATATATGGTCCCCTGATATAACGAGGATATATTCTGGATCGTACTGATCAATAAACTGCATATTCTGGTAGATGGCATCAGCGGTACCGGAATACCAGCCGCCGCCTGCCTGAACAGTAAAGGGAGGAAGAATAGATATGCCTCCATACTTTCTATCGAGCTCCCACGGACTGCCGGAACCGAGGTGCCGGTTTAAGTCCATGGGCTGGTATTGAGTCAGCACTCCGACTGTATCAATGTTGGAGTGTGTGCAGTTGCTTAAGGTAAAATCAATAATTCTATATTTTCCGCCAAATGGGACGGCGGGCTTTGCTGTGTCTTTCGTTAACTGGCCTAGACGTTTTCCTTCACCGCCTGCTAGCAGCATTCCAATAATTTCTTTACCCATTATGATTCCTCCTTTTAATTGCCTTTCTTTTCTTAAAGTAAAGCGTAGAAAACGGCGGTACGACGGTATCAATGGAATGAGGTCTGCCATGAAGAGGTTTTGGGGAAGAGGGGAGGTAAAGTCTGTTTGTATAACCGCTTCCTCCAAACTTCTCTTCATCACTATTGAATATTTCCTGATATAGACCGGGCTCAGAAACGCCGATCCGAAAATGTGGAAATGTCATTCCAGAGAAATTACATAATATGAGCAGCTCCTCTTCCTCGCACTGCCGGGTAAAAAGAAGAATGCTTTGATCGTTATTATCGGCATCAATCCAGGTAAATCCCTCCGGCTGATGATCCCATTTATACAGTGCCGGATGGCTGCCGGCAAAAGCCTGAAGAGAAGCGACGTAAAATTGAAGAGCGTCATGAAGCGGATAAGTTAAAAGGTTCCATGCAAGCTCTTCCTTGTCACGCCATTCATCATAGGCACCAAGCTCACCTCCCATAAAAAGAAGCGTCTTTCCGGGATGGGAGGCCATATAGCCATAAAGAAGGCGGAGCTGTGAAAACTGTTCCTCCTGCGTTCCGGCATCTTTCCGAGAAGCGAGTTTTTTTCATGGACGACTTCGTCATGGGAGAGGGGAAGGATAAAGCGTTCGGAAAATGCATAAACGCCGGAAAAAGTAAGCAGATGATGATAGTGCTTTCTTTCGGTCCAGTGTAATTTCATATAGGTTAACGTATCATTCATCCATCCCATGTTCCACTTGAAATCAAATCCAAGGCCGCCTTCCTGAACAGGATGTGTTATCATCGGCCAGGCTGTACTTTCTTCAGCTATCATTAAAGTGTCCGGCAGTATATCAGAAACGGCGGTATTAAGCTGTTTCAAAAAATCCACCGCTTCTAAATTTATACCTTCTCCATGTATATTATAAACCTTTACATCCATTTCTGTTTTTTCGAGGTTATAATAAATCATGCTGGCAACAGCATCGACCCGAATGCCGTCGAGGTGCAGATCCTCCAGCCAGAATACGGCATTAGAGATTAGAAAAGACCGGACTTCAGGTTTTGTATAATCAAACACGAGTGTTCCCCAGTTCGTTTTTTCAGCGATTGCCTGATCGTCGTACTCATACAGCGGCTTCCCGTCAAACTGCCTGAGACCGTGGGAATCTTTACAGAAATGTCCGGAACCCAATCCATAATAACGCCGATACCAGAGGCGTGGCAGGAATCAACGAAGTATTTAAAGTCGTCAGGCGTACCGTAACGGCTGGTAATGGAGAAGTAACCCGTAACCTGATAGCCCCAGGACTGGTCAAAAGGGTGCTCGGATATGGGGAGCAGCTCCACATGAGTGTATTCCATTTTTAGAAGGTAAGGTATAATATGGTTGGCAAGCTCCCGGTAAGAATAAAATGTGCCATCCGGATGCTGTTTCCATGTACCGGCATGCATCTCGTAAATGGAAAGCTGCGACTCAAAAAAATTCGTATCCGCCCGTTTCTGCAGATAAGCTCCATCATTCCAGCGGAACGTTGACTCCGGTAGGGATACTGAAGCAGTGTTGGGTCTTATTTCGGAAAAAAAAGCATAAGGATCAGCTTTCAAGAGGCTGCTCCCGTCTTCTGCCGTAATAGCGTATTTGTATGTAGCTTGCGCTTTCCATTCCGGAAAAAAACCTGCCCATACTCCCAGACCATCAATACGATGCAGCTCAAACCCTTCTTCCCGTCCAGGAATTTTCTTCGCATGCAATGTGTATTCTCTTAGCATGCGGGGCCCAGACGGCGAAGCGCCAGCCTTTTTCTCCATTAAAAGTGATATTTCGGCAGCCAAATACATGATGGCTGTGATAAAGTGTTCCTTCATGAAAAAGATATAGTTGCTCTTCTGTAATTCCATACGTATCCATTTGCATAGCTCACCTAAATTCATTTGACGTAAAAGTTTCATTTGGACAGCAGCTGTCTCTATATTACTTATTCGCTGTTTACAGTAGTATTCCCTTTATTGAAGGAAATTATTTATTTTTTTCCAACTTTATCTAAGAATAAAAAATTATTGAAAGAAAGGAGCGGTGTATATGTTCTTTGGAACAGAAAAAGTTCTTCCCGCAGCAAGGACAGCTAAAGAATTTGACGGACTTTTAAAAAAGACTGCACCCATATTGTACTGCTCAACACTCATATCGCCCAGTTGAAAAGCATGGTGCAGCTGGCCAGGTCCGAGAATAAGAAGGTCATTCTGCACGCTGATCTAGTGCAGGGACTGGCCCATGATGAATATGCAGCTCAGTTTCTCTGTCAGCATATTAAGCCTTATGGTTTAATATCAACGAGAAAACAAATGCTTATCACGGCAAAAAAACATAAGGTTTTGGCCATGCAGCGTTTATTTCTGCTTGATTCACTGGCTCTTGATACAAGCTTTCGGTTAATAGAGGACGTAAGACCTGACGTAATAGAAGTACTGCCGGGGGTGATTCCGGGAATGATTAAAGAGGTACGCGAGCGTTCCGGTATTCCGTCGTTGCCGGCGGCCTGATACGCACGGAAGAAGAAGTAACGAATGCTCTTGAGGCAGGAGCGACAGCAGTAACGACTAATCGAAAAGAACTTTGGACCGTTCCATATAAATAAGCTTTCCCTTTGCAATAATGCCGGCCGGGGTGTACAATAGCCTTAAGTTAAAATCAGGTCGGAGCCGCAGGAGAGACCGCAATATTTCTATACAGGACAACTGTATGGACATATTGCGGTTTTTTATACCCGGGAAATACGCGGCACGACACTACAGGAGGGCATAACCTTGAATAACCAGAAATTTTCAGCTGTATCGAGAGAGAACAGATTAGAACAAATGAGCCGCGAAACGCTTGACGTTTTAGTAATAGGCGGAGGCATAACAGGCGCGGGGATTTCCCTGGACGCAGCAGCAAGAGGCATGAAAACGGGATTAGTGGAAATGCAGGATTTGCAGCAGGGACATCGAGTCGTTCCACAAAGCTTGTGCACGGCGGATTAAGATATCTTAAGCAGTACGAGGTAGGGCTTGTTGCAGAGGTTGGTACAGAACGGGCGATTGTATATGAGAATGCACCACATGTAACAGAGCCGCAGTGGATGCTTCTGCCGCTTGTGGAAAACGGTTCTTTTGGCAAGACATCTATGGCATTTGGACTGAAAGTATATGACACGCTGGCTAAAGTAAAAAAAGAAGAGCAGCGCTATATGCTTAATAGAGACAAGACGCTTGATAAGGAACCGCTTCTTAGAAAAGAAGGGTTAAAAGGCGGCGGTGTATATGTAGAATACCGGACAGACGATGCCAGACTGACGCTGGAGACAATTAAGCGTTCTGTCGATTTTGGAGCCAATCCGGTTAACTATGCAAGGGTGGAAGACTTTGTATATGAAAATGGAAAAGCAGTTGCAGTAAAAGTAATGGATACAGTAAACAATAAAGAGTACACGATCTATGCAAACCATATTATTAATGCAGCCGGCCCATGGGTGGATACACTGCGTAAAAAAGATGTTCTAATTTCGGCAAGCATCTCCGCCTGACAAAAGGTATTCACCTTGTGTTTGACAGAACCCGCTTTCCACTCCGCCAGGCGACTTATTTTGATACACCGGACGGACGCATGGCATTTGCTATCCCAAGAGATAACAAAACGTATGTAGGAACAACAGATACGGTTTATGAGGCAGACATCGCATCACCGCGTATGACAGAAGAAGATAGGAGCTATGTGCTCGAAAATCTCCAACTACATGTTTCCAGAGCTCAAGCTCACAAAAGAGGACGTGGAGTCCAGCTGGGCCGGGCTGCGCCCGCTCATTTACGAAGAAGGAAAATCGGCTTCTGAAATCTCCAGAAAAGATGAAGTATTTCTTTCTGAAACCGGCCTGATCTCTATTGCAGGAGGCAAGCTTACAGGATACCGGAAAATGGCTGAAAAAGCCGTGAATATTGTAGCGGAACGAATGAATATCCACGCTCCCTGCCCAACAGAGCATATTCACCTTTCCGGCGGTGCAGTGGACGGATCATCCGGCTTTGGCACGTATGTAAAAACACAGGCTTACCTTGGTGAAAAAGCTGGTTTATCCAAAGAAGAAGCAGAGCAGGTTATTGAATTCTACGGTTCCAATGCGCACAGCGTATTTGACCATATTCAAAAGCAGAAAAAAAATTGAACAGGCAGGTCTTTCATTGAAATTAGGCGGCCAGATTCTTTACGCACTAGAAGAAGAAATGGCCGTAACACCGCTTGACTTCTTTAACAGACGAGCAGCTCTTTTGTTCTTCGGAATGAATGAAGTAGACAAATGGAAAGAGCCGGTTCTTGCTTTCATGAAGAAAAAAGCAGGCTGGACCGAGTCTCAGGCATCATCATTTGTAGAAGAGCTGGAAAGTGAAATCCGTTATGCCAAGTATACAGAAGAAGAAGTAGAGAAAGAGACAGCCGTCCTTCTTAATAAGAGATAAACAGCAGAAGCAATCAGGCTTCTGCTGTTTTTTTTATGGGGTAAAGGAAGAAAAATAGGGTATACATATAACAAACCCTTCGGCAGCACAGCCATTTTTTAATAATCATGGTAGAAGTGGCTAGATGTTACTATAATAAGAACATACAAACAGAAATGAGGTCATGCGCAATGATTGGAAAAAGAATTGGGATAGATGGTCGTCTTTTCCCTCATTGGAAAAAGAACTTGATGACGAGTTGAAAGAGCTTTCCGGGGAAGAACACAGCTCGAGGACAGTTTTTACAAGTATCTGGAATTTGGCACAGGCGGTATGCGCGGAGAAATGGGTCCGGGCACAAATAGAATGAATGTCTATACGATCCGCCGTGCAGCAGAAGGTCTTGCCCGATTTATAGAAAGCCGGGGAGAGGAAGCCAAAGCAAGAGGGTCGCGATAGCCTATGATTCCAGGCACCGTCCGGTTTATTTGCAATGGAAACAGCGCGCACGCTGGAGCACACGGCATTCAGGCATACATATTTTGAAGACCTGAGGCCCACTCCGGAGCTTTCCTTTGCGGTAAGATACCTGCATGCGTTTGCCGGCGTTGTCGTTACGGCAAGTCATAATCCACCTATTTATAATGGGTTCAAAGTGTACGGCAAAGACGGCGGTCAATTTCCGCCGGAGCCTGCAGAAGAGCTGGTGGACTTTGTAAACAGCGTCGAGAACGAATTGGAGATTGTAACGGAAGAAGCAGAGCACGCTTGAACAAAAACGGCCTGCTGAAAGTGATTGGCGAAGAAATAGATCTGCCTTACAATCAGCACCTGGAGACAATCCTTCTGGATCCGGAAACCGTAAAAAAAGACGGCGGAGATCTGTCTATCGTATTCTCTCCTCTTCATGGCACGGCACATCTGCCTGTAACGCGTATCTTTAAATCCACAGGCTTCTCGGATGTTCATGTCGTTGCTGAACAGGCTGAGCCCGATCCGGAGTTTTCTACAGTGAAAAGCCCTAATCCGGAAGAAAAAGCCGCCTTTGAACTGGCGATTGAACAGGGAGACAAATTGGGAGCGGACCTTCTTGTCGCAACAGATCCGGACGCTGACCGTATTGGTATTGCTGTTAAAGGCAAAGACAATCATTACCAGGTTCTTTCCGGAAACCAGACGGGAGCGCTTATATTAGATTTTCTCCTGTCCAGCGAAAAGAAAAAGGGACCCTTCCTGAAAATGGAATCGTCATGAAAACAATTGTAACGTCAGAAATGGGACGTGCTATTGCTTCTCATTACGGTGTAGGAGACAATGGATACGCTGACCGGATTTAAATTTATCGCGAAAGATTAAACAGTTTGAAGAAAGCGGCGAGTATGTTTTCCAATTTGGCTATGAAGAATCTTTCGGCTATTTAATTGCTGACTTTGTCAGAGATAAAGATGCGGTGCAGTCTGCTTTAATCATTGCGGAAATGGCACTCTGGCATAAAAAGAACGGCAGAACGATCTATGAAGCTCTTCAGGAGCTGTATCAAAAAATACGGCAGCTATTTGGAAGATCTGGATTCTTTGACGCTGAAAGGAAAAGCGGGAGTAGAGAAAATCGAAGAAATTATGCATCACTTCCGCTCCAATCCGCCTGAAACCATCAGCGGACAAAAGGTCACTTCCATGGAGGATTTACCATTACGGGGGAGAGGACATTTTTAACAGACGGCAGAAAAGAAAAATCGAACTGCCGGTCTCTAATGTGCTCAAATTTAAATTTGAAGATAATTCCTGGTTTTGTGCAAGACCGTCAGGCACCGAGCCTAAAGTTAAATTTTATTTCGGTGTTGTAAAAGATGACGTAAAGGAAGCAGAGGAATCACTGCTTCAGCGTAAAATGGATGTTATGTCGATCGTGCACCAGATGATTCAATAACAGCAAAAGGACTGTCCCAAAAGCATTTGGGACAGTCCTTTTATTTTACTTTAAAGTTCTGTTTATGGTCGATTTCATCGATCGAATGAACCTCGACTTTGTCCACCTTTGAAAAACGCGGTCCTTTTTCAACGGAGGTCAAGAAGGAACGCATCGCTTCCTCATCGCCTTCAGCCGCAATTTCAACGGTATTATCCGTTTTATTACGAACCCATCCGTGAATCGAAAGTTTATCTGCTTCCATTTTTGTATGCTGGCGGAAACCAACGCCCTGCACAAGACCGTGTACGATAACATGCTGTTTCACTGTAGCATTCCTCCTTTATCCACTGTTATACCTTAATGAAATGAACTTCAAACCAGGGGTCTGACTCTAAAGCTTCTTCCGTTTCTGATATAACATGAGGCACGCCCTCTTCATCGGTGGACAGCCAGGTGCCGGCACTGTCTTGAAATACGGGATACACGTATCCCTCCTGAAATAAAATCGTTCCGTCCTGCGGTTCTATATAGTCATGGTGTAGTGCTTTCCATACGGTTCGTCTGCATTTTACTAATTCCATCATTTTCTCCTTTGTATCTTTATATCTCTAGCATTATAGCATGAGACACTGACAGGAAGAAAACATTCGGCCGGTTTTATTTATCGTAACGAAGAATCCCCGCTGAAGCCAGACGGTTTCAGCGGGGAATTTTGCTTTTATTCTTTTTATTTTTTGCCGAATGGTGACGGTAGGCTGTGTGATTAACGGGGCCGATATAGCGGTTAAGAGAAAAGGAGTCGGAAATGGCCGCATGAACGAACTGCTTTGCCAGCGTTATTGCCTCTCTAACCGGCACTCCTTTTGCGATCTCTGCTGTGATGGCTGCGGAAAAAGTACATCCGGCTCCGTGGGTAAAGGCGGTATCTACTTTTGGTGACTCCAGCAGTTCAAAAGTTTTTCCATCATAAAAAACATCTGTAGAGCTGTCGCCGCCAATTTCGCCGCCGCCTTTGATGATGACATAAGCCGGCCCTTTTTCATAAATAATAGCGGCTGCCTGCTTCATATCTTCAATTGTCTTCAACGGCTCTGTTCCGGCAATAGAAGACGCTTCAAACAGGTTAGGCGTAACGACGAGTGCTTTAGGGACAAGCGTATCGCGCAGGTATTGATCAAGCTCCGGATTCAGCGCTTCGTCGGCGCCTTTACAGACCATAACCGGATCTACTACCAGTTTTTCCACTTTAAATTCTTCCACTTTTTCTGCTGTCAGCTCAATGACTTCTTTTGAACCAAGCATGCCTGTTTTGGCAGCATCTACGCCAATTCCTTTAAGAACAGTCTGCAGCTGTGCCTTTAGTGCATTAATGTCCTGAGGATAAACGGCATGAAACCAGTCGTTGTCAGGATCCTGTGCAACAATGGTGGTTAATGCAGTCATTCCGTATACTTCAAGCTCCTGAAACGTTTTTAGATCTGCCTGAATGCCGGCACCTCCGCTCGTATCAGAACCTGCTATACTAAGCACTTTATTTAAACTCATCTTGATCATCCTTTCTTATATAGCCCATTCACCGTGTTGAAATACAGATTCTCTTGTACCATCGGGAAGAATGCCGTCAATATTCATGTTATTGCTTCCTACCATAAAATCAACATGAGTCAGGCTGCTGTTTAAGCCGGCCTGCTGCTTTTCTTCCTCATTCATTTCCGTTCCGCCCTCTACGCAAAAAGCGTAGGCGCTGCCTAATGCTAAGTGGTTTGAAGCATTTTCATCAAAAAGAGTATTGTAAAAGAGAATACCACTTGTGAAATAGGGGAACTGTGGGGAACAAGGGCGACTTCTCCTAAGCGGCGGGATCCTTCATCTGTTTCTATCAGGTTGCGAAGAGTTGTTTCTCCCTGTCCTGCTGTGAAATCAACCACTTTTCCATCTTTAAAATGAATCGTAAAGTCATCAATTACATTTCCGCTGTAATTTAAAGGCTTTGTATTCTTTACATACCCGTTTACCCCATCTTTATGCGGGACGGTAAATACTTCTTCAGTCGGCATGTTTGCGATAAAGTGAACTCCTTCTTTATTCGGTCCGCCGCCGCCGGCCCAGATATGATGATCCGGCAGGTCAATCGTTAAGTCTGTACCGGGGGCTGTATAATGCAGCTGCTTGTATTTTTTACTATTCATAATAGCTGATTTAGCCTGAAGTTTTTTATCATGCTCTTCCCAGGCAAGAACAGGATTTTCAAGATCGGCACGAACAGCTTTGAAAATAGCTTCCCACAGCTGCTGGACCGCGTCTGATTCGGTAGAGTCAGGGAATACTTTTTTAGCCCATCCCGGAGAAGGGGCAGCCGTTACAAGCCAGCTTACTTTATCAGATTGAATGTAATTGCGAAACTGCTTCATCGCTTCACCGGCTGCTTTATTGGCTGCTGCTACCTTACCTGCATCTGCGTCTTTTAATAAGTCCGGATCAGATGACTTCACAGTAATAAAGGCGGCTCCTCGTTCAGCCAGCTCCTCTCGTGATTTAGCATGCCACCACGGATATTCTTTGATTGCTTCCAATGGAGCGTGATCGAGCTTAAGCTTGCCCAGCTGTTCATCAGACCACTCTACGTGAACATTATGAGCGCCCGCCTCATAAGCTTTTTCAGCCAAAACCCTCACAAACTCATAAGAATGAATAGGAGCGGCAATAACAAGAATCTGTCCTTTTTGAAGGTTTACTCCTTTTTTAATAGACAATGATGCATAATTCTCTAGTTTCGTAGTAAAGTCCGTCATGCTGCTGTCTCCTTTGCGGCTGGAATTATTATTATAGAAGTCTTTCAAAATTGTATCATAAGATGGACAAAAAAAAGAACGATTGGAACAGCTCCAATCGCCAAAAGGTATTGTACGTATTAAAAATCAGAAAATCGGACGGCTGTAACAATACAATGTCCGTGTTCTTCATTCCTCTACAGCGTATCAGAAAATGTAAGAAGCCTGAAAAAGAGCTTGAAGCTGTTTTTATCGCTCTATATCGTAATATCTGCTGTTACAGCCGTTTTAATGAAATCATATAACACTAGGAATATAGTGTTCTTTTTACAGAATACATAACAAAAAGCGCTGTAGCACAGCGCTTTTAAGGGATATGGACAGTTTCTCTGGAATGAAAATTATGAGCATCCGCTACGAATCGGGTAGGGATGGACTGGATTTTAAGGTTATATTTTGTAACAGTATTGTTGTATACCCGCTTTGCTTTATCAAGCTTTGCTTCCGATTCCATAAAAAGAGCTTCCAGTCTTTCAAAATCTTCATTTCCCTGTAATCCTTCATTATCTTGTTTTTTATCAAATACACTGCGCAGGGATGCTGATAATGCTTCATCGGCATCGACAATCTCCGCTCTGGACTGTTTTCTTGAGTCGAGTCCGCCGCGAAGTTCCAACAGCTTTTCCAGAAGAGCCTGCTCATGGCGCATATGGGGCTGGGCTGTATCCACCAGTTCAGGAATAAGGTCAAACTGACGTTTAATCTGTACTTCCACCTGCTCCCAGGATTCTTCCACCCAGTTTAAGTATTTGATTAATGCATTATATCCGATTATCCAGCTTGCTAAAGCGATAACGATAAATATTCCGAGAACGGTCCCAAAAAAGGTCACATCCCATCAACCTCCTTTATAGCCTGCGGCAGTAATATGCCTGCAAAAGCACTAATATATTATATCATGAATAAAGGGGTAAAAAACACACTTGCCATATACTAGGAGATGGATTTACCCGTTAATACGTAATGCCTACCCGTTTTCTTTCATAAGCAGGGTGGAGAAGAAGATGGACGGTGAATGCTGCTGTATCAGCTGTGGTGATCTTATATCCTTCTTTTGGCAGGTAATCTTCTTCGGCCCGGATTTTGCCATGTTCCTCTCCGTCCGGAAGATAAGTGGGGCAGATAATAGTCCAGTTAAGCCCGGTTGCTTCCAGCATTTCATAAACTTTAGCGTGATCCTCCGCAGCCGTTGTACTCCGGCGTTTGGATTCAGAGGAAGCGAAGCGGTAAGTGCCCGGCTCTGAGCGAGCATCCAGAATGCCTGCTGTACCTATTGTCAGAAGCCTGTTTATATTATTTTTTTCCATTGACTGAATAATATGTGGCATGCTCCGCTGCAGCGTATTCTGTTTGTCCGTTCCAAGAGCGCTGATCACAGCTTCGGTGCCTTGAATCGTCTGTTCGATATTTTCTTTATGAAGCACATCTCCTTTAATTACTTTTAAAAGGGGAGAGGTTAACGTTATTTTTTCCGGGGAACGTGCCAGCATAACAACTTCGATATTCTCATGGAGCAGCATATCTAAAATATAGCGGCCGACTCTGCCGGTTCCCCGAGCAGTGCAATTTTCATACTATACCTACTTTCTAAAAACTTAGTATTATATCATTTTCCCCTGATCAGAGGAGAAGAAACATAAAAGCTCTGAAAATATAAAGGTGTACTTCTCCTTTATTTCTATTCTTGAAATGAGAACGTTCCCAAATCAAGAGGATAACAATGGTAAAATAGAAATATTCAATGATATCCAATCTAATAAAAGGGTGATGCCGTGTGGATAAACAGGATTGGTGGTTTCCGACAGATATTCAAATAAAAGCAACGAGACTGCACAAGTGGATGAGAAAACTCGGTTATACAGATTACGATGCTTTTTATAAAGCGTCTATTCTGGATATAAGCTGGTTCTGGAGCCAGGCTGAAAAGGAGCTGGATATTGAATGGTTTCAGCGCTACAGGCAGGCACTTGATCTTTCTGACGGGTGGAAATGGCCGCATTGGTATGTGAAGGGCAAGCTTAACGCTTCCCAAAACGCTGTGTTCAAATGGGCAGAAAAAGAAGATATAAAACAGGAAATGGCCCTGAAATGGGAAGGGGAAGGCGGCGAACAGACACAATTCACGTTTGATGAGCTTGCGTCCAATATTAAGCGGGCAGCAAATGGGTTCAAGCAATCGGGAATAAGCAAAGGTGATGTCATAACACTTTATATGCCGATGATACCTGAGACCGTTATTTCTATGATGGCACTCTCGCAGATAGGTGCTGTATTTTCCCCTGTTTTTTCCGGGTACGGAGCAGATGCTGTAGCGGCAAGAATGGATGCTGCCGGTTCCTCGGTGCTAATCGCTGCCTCCGGCTATACGAGAAAGGGCCGTCCGGTTTTAATGAAAAAAGAGGCGGACCGCGCTATTGATTTATCCCGGTCCGGGGAAACGTTAATTATCGTTGAACGGGAAAACGAGGTAGAAATCAGGGATGCGATAGATATAACCTGGAAAGAAATAATGAGTCATACACCGCTTGAAAAAGTTTATAAAGCGAAAAGCGACGAACCATTTATGCTGCTGTATACATCAGGTACTACCGGGAAACCTAAAAGCACCGTGCACACCCATGGAGGCTTCCCTATAAAAGCAGCCTTTGATGCAGGAATCTGCATGGATGTGAAAAAAGGAGATACCTTCTGCTGGTATACAGATATGGGATGGATGATGGGTCCATTTCTTGTATACGGTGCTCTGCTGAATGGCGCCTGTTTAATGATGTATGAAGGGGCCCCGGATTATCCGGAGCCGGATCGATTGTGGAAACTGACAGAGTCAGCGGGAATTACCCATCTAGGGGTCTCACCTACCCTCATCCGCTCACTAATGCAGCATGGAAAGGAATGGACAGAAAATAAAGACCTGTCCTCTCTTCGGGTAATAGGTTCCACCGGAGAACCATGGAACCCAGAGCCTTGGAAATGGCTGTTCCGTACTGCCGGCAGAAGCAGAATTCCTATCATTAATTACTCCGGGGGTACAGAAACGTCAGGCGGCATACTGGGTAATTTGTTATTAAAACCGATCGGCCCTGCCACATTTAACAGCGCCATTCCAGGAATGGCAGCGGATGTATTTAATGACAACGGACAGTCCGTGACAGATGAAGTAGGAGAGCTTGTCGTTAAAAAGCCGTGGGTTGGCATGACCGCGGGCTTCTGGAAAGAGCCGGAACGGTATGAAGAAGCTTATTGGAATAGATGGAAGGACATCTGGGTGCATGGAGATTGGGCAGTGAAAACCGAAGAAGGCTACTGGACAATTACAGGAAGATCAGATGATGTCATGACCATTGCTGGTAAACGGGTAGGCCCTGGTGAAATAGAATCTATTCTAGTAGAACACTATGCGGTTAAAGAAGCGGCGGCTATCGGCGTGCCGGATGAGAAAAAAGGAGAATCGCTCATTTGTTTTATCGTGTTAAATAAAGGTAACCTTCCAAGTAGAAGAATTATTGAAGAAGCGGGAGAACGCTGCGAAAGCAGCATGGGAAGATCCCTTGTACCGTCCGCTATTTTTATTGTGGAGGATCTTCCAAAAACGAGAAACGGGAAGATTATGCGAAGAGCGGTCCGGTCCGCCTTTTTAAATGAAGAAACTGGAGATTTATCGGCTCTTGAAAATCCTCAGGTACTTGAGGAGATTAAAGAAAAAGCAGCAGAAATGTAAATACTCTGTCCGGCAGTTTCTTCTTTGAGAAACTGCCGTTTTTTTCGTGACAATTATAAGAATTTCGTATTCTACTCTTATAAACTTTCTTCCCAGACCTTGAATTTTCCGTGCTTTTTAGTATAATTATCTTAATTCCGATATAACCAATGTGTTTTATTAGAAAAACAGTTTATTGATAAATAAAGAGAATAGATACCTGCGCAGGAAGGCTCTTTCTATGCAAAGAGTCTTTATTTTTTCTGAAAGCTGTTTTCAATAAAGAAAACATACTGCAGAAAAACAGATACTTTCTCCGTTGTTTATAGAAAATTGTTATAATGAATGTCGCTGCTATTTATTATTGTAAAGCAGTAAACATATAAAAATATCTTTGTGAGGTGGATCTCTTTGCAGCTTCAGGTAATAAATAGTCCTTTTAACCAAGAACAAACAGAGCTTTTAAACAAAGTTCTTCCATCCCTTACGGAAGAACAAAAAACGTGGCTGAGCGGATATCTGGCCGCTTCTCAATCAGCCTCAGCAGGAACGGCTGCAGCGGAAGCACCGCAGACATCCCAGGCCCCTGCGCCTGCAGCAGAGCCGGTCTCCAAAGAAGTAACGATCTTATTTGGTTCCCAGACGGGAAATGGACAA